>JBDNGQ010000126.1:0-4628 GCA_041689205.1 Pseudohongiellaceae bacterium
CAGTATGCGTCAGCAGCAGTTCTGAGAGCATGAAGTGCCAGATATCAATCAGCTCCATTTGCAGCTGAGGCAGATCCATGGTCTGCTTTTTCCACCACTTCCAGCCATGGTGTTCGATCGCTTCCGCCGCCTCAATGACCACTGCACGCATGTAAGGGTAGGCAGCGCTTACCCACGCAGGATCTACCTTGCTGTTCATTTTTGCCTGCATGGATAACATGGTTCGAGCTTGAATGGCTGTGAGCATAAAAAACCTGGTGTTGTCTGGCTTGTAAAGGAAAGTGAAGCAGTTGAGATGCAAAGGTGATATCAAAAATCAAAGGAGGTTCAAGATTGGCATATGCCCGGACCGGCGGTCAAGCGTGTGCGTCTATTCAGAGACGCCTGCAGGAATATCGCCATAAACCTTGATTAAGCGTAGCCAGCAATCTCGATGATAAAGGCGGGCGCTGATATTGTGCTTTGGCTCTCCCCATTTTTCTCTGATTAAACGATGATCAGCTTTACCCAGCAGACGCAGTTCGGTGTAGCCTATTTTATCGAAAGGCATCTCCAGAGACTGCCAGGCGCTGACCGGTAGTTGTTTTAGCTGCCGCTGCGACAGGGTCGGCAGATCACTGCTCTTATCATGAAGAAAACTGGCGCAGGCGGCGCATCGAAATAGCTGTTGCAACAGCGCGGTGATGTCTCGACCATTTTTGATATCGTCGCGAATATTTGCGCGTAGCACAGTGCAGGCCAGATTAAATGCGCCCCACTGAGGAAAATGCGACTGGCAGATAGCCAGAGCCTCGGTATACAAACCCTGGTTCTTAAAGTCGCTGCATTCGTGTATCCAGTTGCGGGATACATCTGCGCTGTTATCATTGTGATCTTCAACGCGCACTTCAGAATGACTTTCAGCAAGAGGCGATTCAGCATTGGCGGGTTCATGAACCGGTACCGTTTGCTCAGTGATAGAATCGTCAACCGCGGAAAATTTCGCGACAACCCCGGCATCAAGAGGGGGCAGGGGTGACTGTCGATCGGCATTAGATGCTGATTCTTTCTGTTGATACTTATGTAAGCCAACCACAATGCCGCTAAGAAGGCCAAGAGCAAGTATCATCAAAAACACAGCTAACATTTCCACCCCGGATTGAAATCCATAAATAATCATACTGTATTGCAGTTGATTAGTTTTCAATGCGGGATATTAGCTTGCAGTAATCCAGTAATCTACTATTGCTGTCCGGCATTCCAGTGCGAGGGCATAGTGAGCCTCAAAGATTGCCTGGGTATATTTAAGGAAAGCGTAAAAATTGTCTTGACTGATACCCCTAAGATTCTTAGAATGCGCCCCGTTCTGCTTGAAGGCAGATACGTTTGTTAAGCTGATGCTGTAGTCCTGTCCCCTTCGTCTAGAGGCCTAGGACACCGGGTTTTCATCCCGGCAACAGGGGTTCGAAACCCCTAGGGGACGCCAAATTTTAAAGTTCCAAACTTTATAAACCCGACCACACGTCGGGTTTTTTTTGCCTGAAATATCATTCCTTTCTACCACGTTCAATGGTTAGCGGTAGCAGACCATATTTGTTATGATCAGCGCTCTGTTTCGTCAACCCAGACCAACCATGATCAGCAAGAACGGAAGCCGCATCCTTCATGAGCACCGCAATTTCACTTAAAAACCTTCACAAAACCTATGCTAATGGTCATGTCGCTCTCAAAGGCATTAATCTTGAAGTGATGGAAAAGGATTTTTTTGCTTTGCTTGGACCCAACGGTGCTGGTAAATCCACGATCATCGGTATTATTTCCACGCTGGTGAAGCAAAGCGCGGGGGCAGTGCAGATTTTTGGCAAAGATGTCGCGACTCATATCTTTGAAACCAAGCTTGATCTGGGCGTTGTTCCCCAGGAAATTAACTTCAGTCAGTTCGAAAAAGTAGGCGATATTGTGATGACGCAGGCAGGGTATTATGGTCTGCCTCGCGCACTGGCGCGGGAACGCACGGAAAAATATCTGAAGAAACTCGGTCTCTGGGATAAGCGCGATAATCGCTCAAGAATGTTGTCCGGCGGCATGAAGCGTCGCTTGATGATTGCTCGTGCACTGGTGCATGAGCCGCGCCTGTTGATTCTTGACGAGCCAACCGCAGGCGTTGACATTGAGTTGCGCCGTTCAATGTGGCAGTTTCTGCAGGAAATAAACAGCAATGGCACCACCATCATTCTGACGACTCACTATCTGGAAGAGGCAGAAAGCTTGTGTCGCAATATTGCGATCATTGATGAAGGTCGCATTATAGAAAACACCAGTATGAAGGCGCTGCTGAATAAGCTCGATTTCCAAACTCTGGTGTTTGACAGCATTAACGAACTTTCCACTGCACCGACGCTTGATCAGGGGCAGACTGTCTGCAGGCTGGTTGACAGTTATAGCTTTGAAGTCTCGGTCAGCACTCAGCGCAGTCTTAATGAGCTTTATTCACAATTGAATGCGCAGAACATTCAGATCAAAGGCATGCGTAATAAAACCAACCGGCTTGAAGAGCTGTTCCTGTCACGACTGAAGAGTGCCTGAAATCATGCTGGTTAGTCATAAATACATCGCTTTTGAAACTATTCTTATTAAAGAGATCAGGCGCTTTACCAGAATCTGGATGCAGACATTGGTGCCGCCAGCGGTGACAATCGGATTGTACTTTATGATATTTGGAAATCTCATCGGACGACGCATCGGGGAGATGGGTGGGTTCGCCTATATGGATTTCATTGTTCCTGGCTTAATTATGATGGCGGTGATCCAGAACTCTTATTCGAATGTAGCATCGTCATTTTTCAGTCATAAATTTCAACGCAGCGTCGAAGAACTGCTGGTATCGCCGGTGCCAAACTATATCATTCTTAGCGGTTTTGTCGCCGGGGGCATGGTGCGGGGACTTGCGGTAGGACTGATTGTTTCGCTGATGTCATTCGCATTCACGGACTTCACCATTCATAACTGGTGGTTGACAGTTATTGTGGTCTTACTGACGTCAACAGTATTCTCTCTGGCTGGTTTTATTAATGCGCTGTTTGCTAACACCTTTGACGATATTTCTATCATTCCTACCTTTGTATTGACTCCGCTGATTTATCTGGGCGGCGTGTTTTACTCAATCGATTTGCTGCCACAGGCGGGACGCTGGTTTTCCAGTTTGAATCCGGTTTTTTATATGGTCAATACTTTCCGCTATGGCATCCTGGGTGCCAGTGATGTGAATATCATCTGGGCATTGCTGATGCTGGTGCTGTTTACAACTGTGCTTTTTTTGGCATCGATTGTATTGCTGAGACGCGGCACCGGTCTGCGTCACTGACAGTTCATTCTTATTGATTTCTATTAAGCGCCTTATGTCACATAAAATATCAGATAATCCACCAGGTCAGCAAACTGTCTATCCTGATAGTTATGCACCTGAGCTGTTGTTCGCGGTAGCGCGCGGCGCAAATCGGATGCAGCTGAACATCGCTGAGGATGCGTTGCCCTTTCATGGCTTTGACCTGTGGCATGCTTACGAGTTGTCCTGGCTGAACGCGAGTGGAAAGCCGGTAGTAGCCGTTGGTGAATTTATTATTCCCTGTCAGTCACCAAATCTGATCGAATCAAAATCGTTGAAGTTGTATCTGAATTCGCTTAATCAGCTGCGTATTGAGGGTTTTTCTGCTGCGCGCGAATTAATTAGTCGGGACCTGGCAGATGCGCTCGGCATGACACCGGTGGTGAGGCTTAGCGACCTGTCGAATCGATATCTTCAAATCGACACGTGCACCTTTGACATCACTACTGTTAAAGGTGAGTCTCTTGATGTGCTTGAGGTTGAGGCAGACATTTTTTTCCCAGACTCATCGCTGCTGGAAATTTCTGAAAGCGGTCCGGTAGATGAAGTGCTGTACAGCGATCTGTTCAAATCAAACTGCCCGCTAACCGGTCAACCGGATTGGGGAACTGTGGTAATAAACTACCGCGGCAGCCAGATAGATCATCGTGCTCTGTTGCGCTATATCATTTCCTACCGCAACCATCAGGGCTTTCATGAGCACTGCGTCGAAATGATGTTCCGAGACATCATGCAATATTGCAAGCCGGAAGCGCTGACTTTGACCATACACTTTCTGCGCCGCGGTGGTCTCGATATCAATCCGATCCGCAGCACATCTCCGGTTAATATGCAGGAAAAATTCGCGCGTCTGATCAGACAGTAATTGTCACCTGAAGTCTCATGAGCAGCAGGCCGAGCCTCTATTTGCCTCCTTGTATTTAATTCAGCGCTGTTATAGAGTTCGCGGCTCAAAATTGGTGAGGTGTCCGAGTGGCTGAAGGAGCACGCCTGGAAAGTGTGTAACGGGTAAAACCGTTCGAGGGTTCGAATCCCTCTCTCACCGCCAAATAAACGAAGTGTCACCCAGGAACGCAACTCTCCCGGCAAAAATTGTGCTCATCTAACCGCGAGAGAGGGAGACGAACCCGATAAGAGGGTCGACTGATTGCGCAGCAATCAGCAACAAGCGCGTAGCACGAAGCCCGCAGGGTTGAAATAGCCGCCAGGCTGTTTTAATTAATCCCTCTCTCACCGCCAAATAAACAAAATGTCACCCAGGAAC
>JBDNGQ010000127.1:0-31159 GCA_041689205.1 Pseudohongiellaceae bacterium
ACCTGACCACGCACTGCCCGCTTCACAAGATTCGCTATCAAAGGTACCTTAAAGTGGTTGTAGTTCAAAGGCTCGGCTCCACGGGACGCCAGTGCGGCTACCATCTCACCAGTCTCTTCAGTGCGCGCTTTGCCGCGCAGCGAACGCTCTACATCAACCAGACGGCGCGGCACACATTCAACAGCCCCGGCTACAAAACGAGCATCCTGTATCGTATCACCGGACACTTTCATCACAGCAGCGATACTGACCAGCGCGAAGTCCCAGACATTGCGGTCAGCGACTTTTTCAAAGTAGAACTCCGAATTTGCCCAGGTATTTGGAATACGCACCGCAGTCAATATCTCGCCAGGTCGCAGCACAGTCATTTTCTGGATGTCGACGTCAGGGCCTACGAAGAAATTTTCTGCCTTGACGACTCGCTCACCTTTGCTGCTGCTGATGACCATGCTTGCATCCAGCGCAACCAGCGCGGGAGCAGTATCTGATGGTGATACCGCCACACAGCGGCTGGCACCGAAGATAGCGTGTTCCCGGTTCAATCCCTCTGGTGTATCGGCATAACACAGATTACCACCAGCGCGATAACAAGCCAGACCGCGCCGATAATACCAGCAGCGTGCGTCCTGAATCAGGTTGCCCGCCAGAGTGCCAAAATTACGAATCTGTGGACTGGCCACTTTACCCGCTGCAGTAGCCAGTAGAGCAAAACGCTCGTTAATCAATGGATCGCGCTCAATCTCGGTCAGTGTGGTAACCGCACCGATCTCAATTCCGTCTGCAGTCTCTCTGACGCCGTGCCAGGCGTCAATTTTGGTCAGTTCTATCATGGCGCGAGGTGATTTATTCCGGTCTTTCAACCAGCCATACGTATCCTGTCCGCCACCCAATAACCAGCCGTCTTCTTTCAGGCTGTTGGCCAGCGCTAAAGCATCCTCTGCACTAAGAGGCTGATAAAGCTCTATATCCGGCATTACGTCGTGTGAAGTAGCTCCCATATCAACCTCTGAAATTATTCTGAGCAAGTAATTTGGCGTTTTCGCCAGTACCTGCAACGTGGTTAATGATCATATCTGCCGTGATTGGTGCCGTGTTGAACAGATGTCCATCAAGCGCATCGGAAATCGCGCAGGTAAGGGCCGCTGATACGGATCCCATTGCAGGCTCACCGACGCCTCTGGCACCCACTGGATTCTGCGGATCCGGGAACTCCACCCAGCCTGTCTGCATTTGTGCCGGCACATCCAGATAGGTAGGCACTTTACTCTGCCAGTAATTGGTGCTGGCTGGCAGACCATTCTGAGGATCATAAAGATGACGTTCGTAGGCAGACAGTCCAATACCCCAGACTGCGCCGCCACGAAGCTGATTACGCATACCCTGTGGGTGCACGATAGTGCCGGAGTCAGCAACATTCACCATATCGAGAATTTCGTATTTACCGGTTTCCACATCCAACTCAATCTCGATGAATGCGACGGTCAATCCCGGCACAGTCCCTGCGTGTCGTGGATCGAGGAAGACGCCAACCAGACCCGACCCCGCTACACCCTGCACGGCAAGTTTAGTAAAAGCATCAATGCCGTCTGGATACTCCTGACCGCTGAATTTACCACCCAGTTCTACTGCCCGTTGCGCAACCTGCGCATAGCTCATGCCGGTAGCATTATTCGCGCTGAGGAATACACGCTCATCAGCGATATCATAATCCTCAGGCGCACCGCCCAGATCCATCGCTGCTATTTCTTTCATCTTGGCCAGCAGGTCTTCGGCTGCACCGTAGTTAGTGCGGGTATGGGTGAAAATGGAGTTACTGCCATCCTGAGGAGAGCTCATCGGCACATGTCGATCGGTCCGGCCGGTAACAATCTCGCAGCGTTCCCATGGTATCTGCAGCACTTCTGCGGCAGCACGGGTAACCGCGGCATAAGAATAAGTTCCCAGATTGCCAACACCACTGTGCAACATCAGGCGGCCATCCGGCATCAAACGAATCAGTCCATCCATGCCACTGCGACCGGCATCGTGATAGCCCTGACCTATGCCAAGACCAATGACCTTGCTGCCATTGCGCTGACGGGCGCGGCCTTTTTTCTGTTCCCAGTTAAACAACTGGGCACCGAGGTCAAGCGTTTCCTTCATATGTGCTTCAGTAATCTCTGACTGACGTGGCCCATGGGTAGCGCCAGTGCTGACAGCGTTGACATAGCGAATCTGCAATCGATCCATGCCAAGCTGCTCGGCCGCTTTGTCCAGAATCGGGTCAATGATCGGAGACATCTGGTTCTGACCCGGTCCACGCTGTGCGCCACGGTGTCCGGTATTAGTACCAATACCAACGCCTCGGAAACGACCTGCGGCAGGCTGGTACAGCATTGAAATCATATCAGCTGCGGAAGAAGCGTCGCCGCCACCTCCCTTGCCGCCGGTATCACCTACTATATACGTGTCGAATGCGTTCAATTTGCCGTCGGCATTGAAACCAACTTTAATCCAGCCCTGGAAGCCGTATCGCGCACCACCAATCGTGAATTCTTCTTCACGGGTAATACGCATCATTACAGGTCGACCGATTTTCTGTGAGAAGCGCGCCGGAATGGCCATGCTCGGCATGCTGTTGTGGCGGGCCTTCTGCCCGAAACCACCGCCAGTTGCCTCATTGATAAACACAAAGTCTTCTATCGGTACACCGACAATGCCAGCCATACCCGCGGCCATTGGTGCCAGACTCTGCGAAGAACCGTGGATATAACACTTGCCATTCTCCCAGTACGCCAGCGCACTGCGAGGCTCCATGGAATGGTGTGGATAGCCGGCTGTGGTGAAGGTCTCTTCTATGACGACGGAACAGGATGCAAACGCATCGGCCAGTTCGCCATAAGTCCATTCCTGCTGCGCTGCTGCCGTAGGCTCATTACCATTGCGGAAACTGGAAACCTGATCGGCTGTCCATTTGACCTCGGCAAACCCCTCTCTGAACACAAACGTATTGCCGCCATCAAAGGCGTTCGGGCCGCCTTCCTGCAGACTCTCCAGGGGGTCCAGCACGAATGGCAGGCGTTCAAAAGTAATTACGATTTTGCTGATGGCTGTTTCAGCAGTCTTTTCGTCTACTGCAGCAATAGCCAGAATCGGTTCGCCCACAATTGTCGGTTCATTAGTCAAAATCTGCAGCGCTGTCGACTGTTCGATCCCTTCAGGATAGACATCATCTGCAGTGAGGATGCCGATTACACCCGGCATTGCGAGTGCTTCAGTGGCATCTATTTTTACCACCCGAGCATGCGGTACCGGGCTGGTCAGCAGGCGCGCATAAACCATACCTTCTTTCGTATAGTCTTCCGCGTATTTGATTTTACCAGTGACCTTGCCGGCCACATCTGGCGGCAGAAAGTCTTTGCCTATATGCATATAAGCCATAATTATTATCCTAATTGTGCCGCGCGCATAACGCCATTGAGGTAAGTATCATAGGCACCGCAGCGACACAGATTGCCAGACATCGCCTGTCGGGCCTCATCGCGGGTGGGATTCGGGTTGCGCCTGAGCAGGCCAACGGCGGACATTACCTGGCCTGGGGTGCAATATCCGCACTGGGGTGACAGTTCATCAGAGAACGCCTGCTGTACCGGGTGCAAGGCGCCACTGGCAGCCTGCAGGCCTTCAACCGTTTCAATGCGCGCACCTTTTACAGTGTGCGTCAGCGTTGAGCAGGCGTAATTGGGTATATCATCGACCAGCACCGTGCAGGCACCACATTCGCCACGATTACAACCAAGTTTGGTGCCGGTAAGGCCCAGTTTGTATCGAAGTGTTGAGGCGAGAGTTTCCTGCGGGGCAACATCAACGCGGCGAATCTGCCCGTTGACGTTAATGGATAATAATCGTTCAACTGCACCAGCGGGGCGATCCGCGCCAGAAGCTGAAAACCAAAGAGAGGTTGAAGTGGCCGCTACACCGGAGGCAATAACCCCTTTGATAAAGCGTCTGCGTGTTAATTTTGGATTCACAGGCTACCTTTGCCTCCCTGATATTGTCTGATGAGTTATAGGGATTTTGAGTTTTCAGACCGGCAAGGTTAATCCACCTCTCCCGCTTTATCAAGTTATAAACTGTGCCTGAATGTAAGCGCTCCGGGCTTTTGCAGCGGGCATTGAGCAGTGGACACCGGCGCAGTGAATCGTGTTCACGGCACCGAAAAACCCCTTTCAGTACAGATCCGGAGACGGTGTGTGCCTTGACTTATTTTTGTGCGATGGTATTGTGTCCAGCCCCCGCAAAATAGCATTTGCAAGGTTATCGCAGTGCTGCTGCGCACGGATTGCAGCAGAAAAAGACGAAAGCACAGCCGGGGGAATGTTGTCAGGACAGTGCTTGCACAATTAATTCGCCAACAGCCACGTCAGCTTTAAATCAAACAGCTAACTCCCGCTCGTCAGCCTCGTGACGCAAGATCACAGGCTCTCCATGACCGGGAAACTGACGACGGCAGAATGGGAATTGAACGCAATCGATTTAGATGAGACTCTGAGACCTATGAGCAACCAAACCCTCTATCCCTTAAAATTCGGCTACCCGCAGAGGACCGGTCTGTACGATCCGGCTAATGAAAAAGACTCCTGTGGTGTAGGTTTTGTTGCAGACATTAAAGGCCGTCCCAGTCATCAGATTATGCTGGACGCCTACCACTTGAATTCCCGCATGGATCATCGCGGTGGCTGTGGCTTCGAAGCCAACACCGGCGATGGCGCCGGTATTCTGATGGCGCTGCCGCATACCTTCTTCAAGACTGTTGCCGCCGAAGAGCTTGGCATTACGCTGCCAGAAGCTGGCAAATACGCTGTCGGCAACATCTTTATGCCTCAGGATGCTGAACAACGGGCAACCTGCCGCCGGATTATAAATGAGATTATCGCGGAAGAAGGCCAGCACCTGCTGAGCTGGAGAACCGTGCCAGTGGATGCCGAAGGCGCCGATGTTGGCCCGGCCGCACGCATGGCTCAACCAGAGATTGAACAATTATTCATTGGTGCTGAAGATGGCCTCGATCGAGAGACCTTCGAACGCAGACTGTATGTCATCCGCAAGCGCTTTACTCACCGACTGCGCGGTGACGCTTCGCTGAGTGAAGCAAAGCTGCTTTATGCCTGCAGCCTGTCCACCAAAGTTATGGTGTATAAAGGGATGCTCACGCCTGGTCAGTTATTTCCCTTTTACCTGGATTTAACTAACCCTGGTTTTGAAACCCATCTTGCGATGGTGCATTCGCGCTTCAGTACCAACACCTTCCCTTCATGGGATCGTGCCCAGCCAAATCGCTTCATGAGCCACAATGGCGAAATCAACACCTTGCGCGGCAACGTGAACCAGATGGTTTCAAGGGAAGGCACGGTGCAGAGCGATCTGTTTGGCGCCAAGCTGCCGGAGATGTTCCCGGTAATCGATTCCGACTGTTCGGACTCCGGTTCCTTCGATGCAGTGCTCGAATTCATGCTGATGTCCGGACGCTCCCTGCAGGAATCAGTGATGATGATGATTCCTGAAGCCTGGCAATCTGATCTCAATATGTCTCAGGCCAAAAAAGATTTCTATGAATTCCATTCCGCGCTGATGGAGCCATGGGATGGTCCGGCCTCAATTGTATTCTCCGACGGTCAATATATAGGCGCGGTGCTTGATCGCAACGGCCTGAGGCCCAGTCGTTATTACGTCACTCATGACGATAAAGTCATCATGGCCTCAGAAGTCGGCGTGTTAAACGTAGATCCGGCTAATGTGAAAATCAAAGGTCGCCTGCAACCGGGCAAAATGTTCCTGCTGGACTTTGAGCAGGGGCGCCTGATTCCTGACGAAGAACTCAAGCAGAATATTGCCGGACGTCGCCCTTATGGCGAATGGCTGGCTAATCAAAAGATTACACTGGATCATATCGCCACCGATAATGCTGCCCATTCACTGGACGCTGACAACATTTTGCAGCGCATGCAGGCGTTCGGCTACACCATCGAAACCATGCATTTCATGCTGATGCCACTGGTTACTGAGGTTCGCGACCCGCTGGGCTCGATGGGCAACGATTCCGCGCTGGCCTGTCTGTCAGACAAGTCGCGGATGATTTACGACTACTTTAAGCAGCTGTTTGCGCAGATCACCAATCCAGCCATCGACTCTATTCGCGAAGAAGTAGTGATGTCACTGGAATGCTTTATCGGTCCAGAGGGCAATCTGCTGGATACTCAGGAATCGCAGGCACGTCGTCTCAGCTTGCAGCATCCGATTCTGTCCAATAAAGAACTGGCCAATATCCGCGATATGAATTTCCGTGGTATGCGCACCAAAGTACTCGATATCACCTACGACAGCACCGCCACCAATGGCTACCGTGAGGCCCTGAACCGGATTTGCGCCGAAGCGACCCAGGCTATCAGCGACGGATACTCCTTTGTCATTCTGTCCGACCGCAAAATTGCTGAAACCCGCATTCCCTTGAGTGCATTGATTGCCTGTGGCGCCGTTCACCATCATCTGATCGCACAGCATCAACGCAGCCTGATTGGCCTGATCATTGAAACCGGTGAAGCGCGTGAAGTGCATCACCATTGCCTGTTGGCCGGGTATGGCGCGGATGCAATCAACCCCTATCTTGCGTTTGAGGCGCTGTGGTTTGCCCGCAACGATGGCTTGCTGGGTGACCTGTTTAATCACGAAGATGAACTGGTCTATACCTATAAAAAAGCAGTGGCCAAAGGCATGCTTAAAGTCATGGCTAAAATGGGTATCTCAACGCTGCAGTCCTATAAAGGCGCACAGATATTTGAGGCCGTTGGTCTTGCCGATGAAATTGTCGATCGCTGTTTTGTGGGCACGGCCAGCCGCGTGCAAGGCGTCAATTTTGATGTGTTGATTCGGGAAACTGAACTTCGTCATCAGATTGGTTACCCACAGGTTCCTGCCAACCGCCTGCCCATCCTCCCGAATCCGGGTGACTTCCATTGGCGCAGCGGCGGCGAAAGCCATATGTGGGACCCAACCAGTATTTTCAATATTCAGGTTGCAGCACGTAATAATAACGTCGAGGCCTATCATGCCTTCGCCCGCCATACCAATGAGCAGACTACCCGTAACTGCACCTTCCGCGGCCTGCTGCAGTTTAAAACTGAACTCAGCAAAGCGATTCCTGTCGATGAGGTAGAGCCGGCAAGTGCCATCGTTAAACGCTTTGCCACTGGCGCGATGAGTCTGGGATCGATATCCACAGAAACTCATGAGTCTCTGGCTATCGCGATGAATCGCATGGGTGGCAAATCCAACACCGGCGAGGGCGGTGAGGATTCCAATCGCTACAGCCCTATGGCCAATGGGGATTCCAAACGCTCGTCTATTAAGCAGGTTGCTTCTGGTCGTTTTGGCGTGACTATCTGGTATCTGACTAACGCTGATGAACTGCAGATTAAAATCGCTCAGGGCGCCAAGCCCGGTGAAGGCGGCGAGTTGCCCGGCGGTAAAGTGGATGACTATATTGCCAAAATACGTCATTCAACACCAGGCGTGGGACTGATCAGTCCACCACCACACCATGACATCTACTCGATTGAGGATATTGCTCAGCTTATCCACGATCTGAAGAATGCCAACCGCGACGCCCGTATCAGCGTCAAACTGGTGTCAGAAGTAGGCGTCGGCACGATTGCTGCCGGTGTCACTAAAGCCAAAACTGAACATCTGGTTATTTCCGGACACGATGGCGGTACCGGTGCCTCTCCACTGACTTCAATCAAGCATGCCGGTCTGCCCTGGGAACTGGGTCTGGCGGAAACGCATCAGACGCTGGTGATGAATAATCTGCGTTCTCGTGTGGTACTGCAGACTGATGGCCAGTTGAAAACCGGACGTGATGTGGCTATCGCCGCCTTGCTAGGTGCCGAAGAGTTCGGTTTTGCGACCGCACCTCTGGTCACCCTGGGCTGCATCATGATGCGCAAGTGTCACTTGAACACCTGCCCGGTAGGTATAGCGACTCAGGATCCGGAACTGCGCAAAAAATTCAAAGGCAAACCGGAACACGTCGTCAATTATCTGTTCATGGTCGCTGAGGACTTACGCGGCATCATGGCGGAACTCGGCATTCGCACTGTCAACGAAATGATCGGTCGTGTTGATTTACTGGAAACCAATGAGGCGCTTAAACATTGGAAAGCCAGTGGTCTGGATTTGAGCGCGATGCTGGCACCAGCACAGATCATTTTCGAAAATACTGAGGTCTATCAAACTATCAGCCAGGATCATGGTCTGGAAAAGGCGCTTGATAATCAGCTTATCAAGCTGGCCGCCAATGCTCTGGAAACCGGTCAACCCGTTAATATTGAACTACCTGTGATTAATACCAACCGGGTAGTCGGCACCATGCTTTCCAATGAAGTTGCGAAACGCTGGAAAGAAGAAATGCTGCCGGAAGATACTATTAACATCAAGCTGCACGGCTCTGCAGGTCAAAGTCTGGGTGCCTGGCTGGCCAAAGGTATCACTATCACGGTTGAAGGCGATGCCAATGATTACGTCGGAAAAGGCCTGTCTGGCGGTAAAATTATTGTTTACCCCCCGAAAAACAGCACCTTCAAAGCGGAAGAAAACATTATCGCCGGTAACGTCAATCTGTACGGCGCCACCAGTGGTGAAGCCTACTTCCGAGGTATCGCAGCAGAACGTTTTGCCGTTCGCAACAGCGGGGCTTCCGCCGTAGTGGAAGGCATCGGTGACCATGGCTGCGAATACATGACCGGTGGATGTGTTGTTATCCTCGGCAAGACCGGCCGCAATTTCGGTGCGGGCATGAGTGGCGGTATAGCTTACGTGTGGGATCCGGATAAAGACCTGATTAAACAGTGCAACATGGATACCTTTGAACTTGAAGCGGTGCAGGAAGCAGCTGACATAGAAGAGCTGAAAATCCTGATCGTCAAACATCTGCAATATACCGGCTCAACAGTGGCAGAGAATATTCTCGCCAGCTGGGAGCAATCGCTGCAGCAGTTTGTCAAAATCATTCCAACCGACTATAAAAGGGTACTGGCCGAGCGCAAAGTCGTCGCGCGCATACACGCGGTCGCCGTTTAACACTAAAACAAGAATTGGCTTACTGGATTATTATTAATGGGAAAACCGACCGGCTTTAAAGAATTCGAACGTCGCGCTGAGCCCTACCGCGCGCCGGGTACCCGTTTACTCGATTATAAGGAAATCTATACCGAGCACGACGAACAACTGCTGGCTACCCAAGGTGCCCGCTGCATGGATTGTGGCGTGCCTTTTTGTCAGTCCGACCACGGCTGCCCGGTTTATAATCTGATCCCGGAATGGAATGATCTGGTTTATCAGGGACGTTGGCGTGAGGCGTTAGACCGCCTGCACAAAACCAATAATTTTCCGGAATTCACTGGCAGAGTCTGTCCGGCTCCCTGCGAGGGCGCCTGCGTTCTCGGTATTTCCGATCCAGCGGTCACCATCAAGAACATTGAAAATGCCATCATTGATAAAGGCTTTGAAAATGGCTGGGTTGTGCCCAATCCACCCGCCTGGCGCACCGGCAAAAAAGTTGCTGTGGTTGGCTCCGGTCCTGCTGGCCTGGCGGCCGCAGCGCAGTTGAATCAGGCGGGTCACCAGGTGACTGTATTTGAACGCGAAGACCGTATTGGCGGGCTGTTGATGTATGGCATTCCCAATATGAAACTTGATAAGGATGTGGTTGACCGACGGGTGAAACTGCTGGAAGCCGAGGGCGTTAAGTTTATTATTAATGCCAATGTGGGCGGACAGGGCCCTGATGCCATTGCAGTCGACCAACTGGTAGATGAAGTTGACGCACTGTGCCTGGCTACCGGTGCCACTGCGGCCAGAGATTTGAAGATTCCGCATCGTGAAGGCAATGGTGTGCATTTTGCGATGGAGTTTTTAACTGCCAACACTCGCAGCCTGCTTGATTCTGAATTACAGGATGGCAATTTCATCAGCGCTAAGGATAAGCACGTTATCGTTATCGGTGGTGGTGATACCGGCACTGACTGTATTGCGACCTCGTTGCGTCATGGCTGCAAATCTCTGGTTAATTTTGAGATCATGCCGCGGCCGCCAATCTCCCGACCCGACGACAATCCCTGGCCACTGTGGCCAAAGATTTATCGCGAAGACTATGGCCACACCGAAGCCGCCCATAAATTCGGCAGCGATCCCCGTGAGTTTTCGATATCAGGCAAAGAATTTGTACGCGATTCACATGGCAAGCTGATCGGCATAAACACGGTTGCGGTAGACAGTAAATTTCAGGAGGTTCCTGGTTCAGTTAAATTCTGGGAAGCGGATCTGATTCTGCTGTCCATGGGCTTCCTCGGACCTGAGCATTATGTCAGCGCGCCATTGAATCTGGAGCTCGATCCACGCTCCAACTACAAAGCCGAATACAAATCGTTCCGCACCAGCAACCCGAAGGTTTTTGCCGCTGGCGATTGCCGCAGGGGTCAATCCTTGGTAGTGCGGGCCATCGACGAAGGACGTCTGGTGGCTGAAGAAATCGATAGATTCCTCAGCGCTTAGTCAGCCGCAAGGACCTGTTATCCCAGCGCCGGAATCTCTGGCGTTGGTCGCCTGGCAAAGGAATTGTGGATGAACGACTGTGTTCTTGAACTGAGCAATGTCAGCAAAAAATACGGCAGTTTCACTGCTGTAGATGACATCAGCTTCGCGATACCCAAAGGTTCTATCTATGGTTTTCTGGGTCCTAACGGCGCCGGCAAAACCACCACTATCCGCATCATCCTCGATATTCTGAAACCCGACAGCGGCACCGTTGCCATCCTCGGCAGCAACTCTGCCATGACAGTAAGACATCGCATCGGCTATCTGCCTGAAGAGAAAGGCCTCTACAAAAAGATGAAGGTCTGGGCCATCATCAGTTACTTTGCCACCCTCAAGGGTCTTGATCGCAAATCTGCCAGAAGGCGGGCTTTTGAGTTGCTGGAAACCTATGGGCTGAAGGATTTCGCCGAAGCACGGGTGGAATCGCTGTCCAAGGGTATGGGGCAAAAAGTGCAGGTACTGTCTGCAGTCGCTCACAATCCTGAACTGGTCATCTTGGACGAACCTTTTTCAGGCCTTGATCCGGTTAACCAGGCAGTGCTGGAGCAGCTGATTAAAGACATGGCCGCCAATGGTCACACCGTAATTTTCTCCACTCACATTATGCAGCATGCCGAACGCCTGTGTAATCGCCTGCTGCTGATCACCAAAGGTCGCAAGGTCTTTGATGGCACCGTACCGGAAGCCTGCGCAATTCTACCGCGCCGGGTGCTGGTCGAATCCAGTGACGATATGGCGGTGATTCGCGAGCTTGACGGCGTGCTTGCAGTTTCTGTCCAGGCTCAAGTGCTGTCACCAATCCAGGCTGTCCCTGATAATGAGGCACCAGCGCAGCGACTCTGGGAGATCCAGTTGCAGGAAAACGCCGACCCGCGGATTATTCTGCAGAAATGTTTTGAAAGTGGCATTGCACTGAACCGTTTTGACTACACGCCGCCCAGCCTCCACGACGTATTCGTGCACCTGGTAGGCTCTGAGGCAAAGGAGCATCAATTCCGATGAGAGTTATCGCCCTTATCGCCATCCGTGAGTACCTTGAGAATATAAAGACCAAGGGCTTCTGGCTGGGGGTTTTGTTATTCCCGGTGATCTTCATAGCGATATTTTTCTTTTCCAATAAGCTGGCTACCTCTGCACCCACTCGCCACTACCTGCTGATAGACCAGTCTGGACAATATGCTGAAGCCGTTGAATCCGCTATTTTGCGTGAACATCAGCGCCGGGTGCTGCAGGAGTTTGTAAGTTATCTGCAGGAAAACCGGAAAGACCTGGATCTGGAACGCACCCCGGAGGTGGATACCTCCTCCCAGGTTGATCAATTAATCGATGATGTTGGTAATGATGAACTCGCTGCTCTGGACATGTGGCTGGACAGCGGCGGCCTGAACGTGGCTTTAACCATGATGAGCGGTTCGCTTAGAGTGGACGCACCTGCTTTCATTGCACCCCGACCCCAGTTCATCGCTGCGCCACTGCCCGCAGGAATAGACGTCGATGCAGCCCCGGAGCGGATTATCGAACAACTGCGCCCTTTGCTTACCGGCGATCGTACCATGATCATTGCAGGCCAGCCGGCCTCGCTGTTTGCTGTTATTCTGATCCCTGCTGATGTCACTGAGGATATCGTGCGCCCCGGAACCATGCCGGCACCGCAGGGTGCTGCCGGCATTCAATACTGGGCCAGCAATCTCACCGACACCCGCTTATCCAGCGCCATTCAGAGCAGCGTGAACAACAGCATTCGCATTAATGAATTCAGCGCACAAGGTATCGACATACAAGCGGTTCGGGACATCCAACGTACCCGTCTTCCGGTAAGCAGACTGGATCCTAAAAAAGAGGCTGGCGAAGAAACCGTCAGTGCCGCAGATACGTTCCGACAGTGGGCACCGGTAGGTTTTGTCTATCTGATGTTTATCTCATTAATACAAAGCCTGCAGTACCTGCTCAGCAATACCATTGAAGAGAAGGCCAACCGCATCATTGAAGTACTGCTGGCGTCGGTGACGCCTGGTGAGTTAATGATGGGCAAGCTGCTGGGCATAGGAATGAGCGGCATTACGACTATTGCGACCTGGATCATCTCCTTCCTGTTGTTCATCTCTTTTTACCAAAGCACTGAAACCGAACTCATCGGACAGATCATCAACGTGCTGTTCAGTTCCGAACTGATTCCCTGGTTCGTATTTTATTATGTTTCAGGCTATGCACTTTACTCAGGTATTTTTCTGGCCATTGGCAGTCTATGCAATACTTTAAAAGAAGCACAAAGTCTGATGACACCGATGATGATGATCCTCGTTGTGCCGCTGGTGACCATGAGCTTCATTGCTCAGGATCCGAATGGCACCGTGGCGCGGATCATGTCCTGGATTCCCCTGTTCACGCCTTTTGCAATGATGAACAGAGCTGCCGCCCAACCACCCATGATCGACATTGTGGGTACCACGCTGCTGTTGCTTGCCAGCGTGGCTCTGGTATTGTGGCTTTCTGGTAAGATATTTCGTCAGGGTGTGCTGCGCACCGGCCAGCCGCCAAGAGTGCTGGAACTGCTGCGGATGCTTCGAACCTGATTCTCGAACCACCAGTCCCGTGCCATTGCCATAACTACCATTCGGTGGACACTTTCCGATGAATTCAATACAGCGAAAATACATAGAGAACCGCGTCTTTACCGCTCTGCTGGTGCTGTCTACCATCCTGTTTGGCGTGGTGTTGCGACCGTTCTGGGGGGCAATATTCTGGGCCTGCGCGATGGCCATTATCTTCTATCCATTGCAGCGAAGGATGTTAGGGCACTTTGGAGGGCGCAGCGCTTTGGCGGCTGCAGTGACACTGTTGATTGGTTTTATCATTCTGGTCGTTCCCATAGTTGCTGTTATCTTTGCCTTTGTTCAGGAAGGTACCCAGCTTTATCAGCGCATTGAGAATGAAGAGCTCAGTCCTGCGGCTTTATTTGAACGTATCGGCAACTCCTTACCCATTCTTCCTGAATTGTTGCAGCGTGTCGGTATTAACACTGGCAGTATTCGCGAAATGCTTTCCGAGTCTGCTGTTGCTGTCAGCCAATGGCTGGCGCAGGAAGCATTGAAGTTTGGTGGCAACACCTTCACCTTCGTTCTCCGTCTGGTACTTATGCTTTATCTGACTTTCTTTCTACTGCGAGATGGGCAGAAATTAGTTATCTGGATGCGCCGAGCAGCACCTCTCGGCGGCGAGCGCACCCAGCTTCTGTTTGATAAATTTGTTGAAGTTACCCGCGCCACCATCAAGGGAAATATCATAGTCGCTATGGTGCAAGGGGCATTGGGAGGCTTTATATTCTGGGCATTGGGCGTTTCAGCGCCAGTGGTCTGGGGCGTGGTAATGGCTGTCCTGTCATTGATTCCTGCCGTAGGAGCTTTTGTCGTGTGGCTGCCGGTTGCCATCTATCTGTACTCCACCGGCGACTGGGAGCGCGCAACTATCCTGGTGGCGTTTGGCTCTATCGTCATCGGTCTCTCTGATAACGTGCTGCGACCCAGGCTGGTTGGCAGAGATACCAAACTGCCCGATTATATGGTGTTGTTTTCCACCTTGGGCGGCCTGACCTTGATGGGGATTAACGGCTTTGTAATAGGCCCGCTGCTGGCGGTCCTGTTTGTTACCTTCTGGAATATTTTTACCGTCGATTTAAATAAAGCTGGCCCAGAGTGAGGTGTGAGTTAGCAATGATCTACGCTAGAATAGCTCCCCATTCGCTCTGCGACCCAGGAAATTTTTATTTTGAACAGTAGCAAAATCGCCTTTATTGGCGCAGGGAACATGGCCAATAGTCTGATCCGCGGGCTGCTGTCCAAAGGTGCGGCTCCGGCAAATCTGCTGGCTTTTGATGTCGATGCTGAGAAGTTGCAACTCCTGCAGACAGAATGTGGCATAGGCATCGGCACCATGGCAGAGATCGCTGCTCAGGCCGATGTGCTGGTGCTGGCGGTAAAGCCTCAGGTCATGCCCGAAGTGTGCAGCGAACTGGCAGCACTGCTAAGCAATCGTCCCTGTCTGCTTATCTCTATTGCCGCTGGTATTCCATTGCTCAGTCTGCAGCAGTGGCTGGGCGCCGAGACAGCGATAGTGCGGAGCATGCCCAACACGCCGGCCCTGGTTTCGGCGGGAGCCAGCGGCTTGTTCGCCAACGCCCACACCAGTGCTGTACAAAAACAGCTGGCCGAAGATATTCTGCAAGCTGTAGGCATCGTCTGCTGGGTCCCGCAGGAAAGCGATATCGATACAGTGACCGCCCTCTCTGGCAGCGGTCCTGCTTATTTCTTTCTGCTGATGGAGGCCATGGAGGCATCTGCACTTAAGCTGGGTCTGAGTTCTGAAACCGCCCGCCAACTGACTCTGCAAACAGCTCTTGGCGCTGCTCTGCTGGCTCTGGACAGTGATGTTCCGCCCAGCGAATTGCGCAAACGCGTAACGTCTCCTGGAGGCACCACTGAACAGGCCATAATCACATTCCAGAACAAGGGCTTTGCTGAACTGGTATATGAAGCCATGCAGGCAGCCCGGCAACGATCCGTTGAACTAGCAGAAAACTTCACCTGAGATCAGCCTGGTACTGGCTGCGAATTTACCGAGAAGAGAGAGGCGACTATGGAAGCATTTGGCAGCGTTGGCGTGCTACTGGTAAACACCCTGGGTGGGCTGTTTTTACTCGCTGTTTTGTTGCGTTTTTTATTGCAACTGGCACGTGCTGACTTCTATAACCCACTTACCCAGGCAATAGTTCGTATCACTGATCCTGGCGTTAAGATTTTCCGCCGTTTTATACCTGCGTTCCGTGGTGTTGATATTCCTACTCTGGTATTTGCATTCCTGATACAGATCGCCGCAACCACCATGCTGATCAGTTTCAGCGGTTTTCAGCTGCCAGCCATCAACACGATTATCAGCTGGTCGGCAGTCGGACTGCTGTCCTTTGTCCTGAACATCTATTTCTGGTCTATTATTATTTCAATTGTTGCCAGCTTCATCGCGCCTGCAAGCACTAATCCAATCCTGCTACTGACCCGTCAGCTGACTGAACCGGTGATGGCTCCCTTTCGTCGCCTGCTGCCGGCAATGGGCGGCCTGGACTTTTCACCAATCTTTGTGTTCCTGACCATTCGGATAATCCAGACCGTGATTATCGCGCAAGTGCCCCTGAACCCCAATCTGGTTCTTGGCATATAGGAATGTCTGCTCTTTATGCTAAAAGTTAATTCCACCCAGGCGCTGGAGGGTTCAGCGGGGCTTGTCACTCCTCAGCTTTATCATTTTGATGAGCCGTTGACTCTGCGCAGTGGCAAAGTGTTGAACTGCTATGACCTGATGGTGGAAACCTATGGCGAGCTGAATGCGGAGAAATCCAATGCTGTGCTGATCTGTCATGCGCTCAGTGGTGATCATCATGCCGCTGGATATCATCGTGAAACAGATGAAAAACCAGGTTGGTGGGATAACGCTATCGGGCCCGGCAAGCCTATCGATACCACCCGATTTTTTGTAGTCTGCCTCAATAATCTTGGCGGCTGCGCGGGCAGCACAGGTCCGACTTCAATCAATCCCGAAACAGGCAGCTGGTACGGACCTGATTTTCCTGTAGTAACAGTGCGCGACTGGGTCAACAGCCAGGCGCGGCTGGCTGATCGCCTGGGGATTCAGCAATGGGCCGCAGTTGTCGGTGGCAGTCTGGGCGGCATGCAGGCTATGCGCTGGTCCATCAGTTATCCTGACCGCCTGCGCCATGCCGTGATGCTGGCGGTAGCGCCAAAGCTGTCTGCCCAGAATATTGCGTTTAATGAAGTTGCGCGCCAATCCATAAGCGCAGATCCTGATTTTCATGCCGGTCGCTACCTTGATCACAACACCCTGCCAAAGAAGGGCGTGACGCTGGCACGGATGGTTGGCCACATCACCTATTTATCCGACAGCGCCATGCGCGACAAATTCGGCAAGGCCTCTGACGCTATCAAAAGCGCCTCATTGAACCTCGGACGCGATCTGCGCGCGGGAAAACTCAGCTTTGGCTTCGACGTGGATTTCCAGGTGGAGAGTTATCTGCATTATCAGGGTGAACGCTTCTCAGAGACCTTCGATGCAAATACTTATCTATTGATGACCAAAGCACTGGATTACTTTGACCCGACCGTCGACTACGACGGCGACCTCAGCAAGGCATTTGCCAACAGCAGCTGCCAGTTCCTGCTGATGTCATTCAGCACCGACTGGCGCTTTCCGCCCGAACGCTCCCGCGAAATTGTCGATGCTTTGCTGAAAGCACAAAAACAAGTCACCTATCTTGAGATTGAGGCTGACCAGGGACACGATGCATTTTTACTGCCAGTGCCGCGTTATCAACAGGCATTTAGAACCTATATGCAGCGCGTTCACCGAGAGATCAGCGGCGAGATCAGCCGGGAAAGCAATGGAGAAACCAGACAATGATGAGACCGGATCTGGACATCATTCAAAGCTGGATTACTCCGGCCAGCCGGGTGCTGGACCTCGGCTGTGGCGATGGCAGTCTGCTCGACTATCTGAAAAATAATAAGCAGGTTGCTGAGATCGGTCTGGAGATTGATCCGGACAATATTGAAAAATGTCTGCAAAAAGGCGTTCATGTCATCCAGCAGGACTTAAACAAGGGACTGCAGAACTTTGTTTCCAACAGCTTTGACACCGTGCTGCTGACCCAGACATTACAGGCCGTCAGCTACCCGGATGTCGTCATTGAGGAGATGCTGCGCATTGGAAAAAACTGCATTGTTACCTTTCCAAACTTTGGTCACTGGCGCAGCCGCGTTTATCTGGTGAACAAAGGCCGGATGCCAGTGTCTGAGTTTATGCCTTATGAATGGTATAACACGCCAAACATCCATTTTTGTACGGTACGCGACTTCGATGCGTTCTGTGCAGAGAGGAATATTAACATTCTGACTCGCCTTGTCGTCGATAATAAGCATCGCGACAGTTGGACGATTAACCTGCTACCCAACCTGCTTGGTGAAATAGCTATCTATCACATCAGCCGATAAGCCTCATTATGTCAAAAATTGTCCTCGCGACCGGCAATGCCGGAAAACTTACGGAACTGCAGCAAATGCTCGGTAATACAGGGAAAGAGTTTATTACGCAGAAATCTCTGGGTATCTGCGATGCTGCAGAGACCGGTCTCACTTTCGTAGAAAACGCGATAATAAAGGCCCGACACGCCTGTGCTGCCAGCGGTCTGCCCGCTATAGCTGACGACTCCGGACTGGAGGTAGACGCCCTGCACGGCGAACCCGGCATCTACTCGGCCAGATTTGCCGGCCTCAATGCCAGCGATTCAGAAAACAATTTGAAGCTGCTGGTTCGGCTGCAGGATGTACCGGATGAACAGCGTGGTGCTCGTTTTCAATGTGTCATTGTATTCATGCGCAGCCCTTTTGATGCCACGCCACTGATTTGCAACGGCACATGGGAAGGACGCATTCTGCATGCCCCGGCAGGTGTGCATGGTTTTGGCTACGATCCGCTTTTCTATGTGCCTGAGCATGATTGTGCCTCAGCCGAACTGGAACCCTTAATTAAGAATTCGATCAGCCATCGCGCTCAGGCATTGCAGCGCCTGCTCAAACACTGGAATGCGTTTACTGCAGGAATGAATTCTCAGTGAGCGAGCCTGTCGGGCATCAGCGTTTGCCTCCGCTGAGTCTGTATATTCATATTCCCTGGTGTGTCCGTAAATGCCCCTACTGCGACTTCAACTCTCATCAACGCGAGGGCGAACTGCCGGAGTACGATTACATCAGCGCACTGCTGCGCGACTTCAAGCAGGATCTGCACTATGTGCAAGGTCGACAGCTAAAATCTGTGTTCTTTGGTGGCGGCACGCCCAGTCTGTTTTCTGCGGCCGCTTATCAAAGACTGTTGACGGGACTGCAGACGATGGTGGAGTTCGCCGCTGATATCGAGATTACTCTGGAAGCAAATCCAGGCACGGCAGAGCGGCAGAAATTCGCTGACTACTTCAAGCTTGGCATCAACCGGCTTTCTATAGGCATCCAGAGTTTTAATGATCAGCAGCTTAAAAATCTTGGCCGTATCCATGCCAGCGACGATAGCCGCAAGGCTGTTGAGTTCGCTTATGCGGCAGGCTTCGAAAACATTAACCTCGACATCATGTATGGCCTGGAAAATCAGAGCCTCGCATCAGCTTTAGCGGACCTGCAGGAAACCATTGCACTGGCACCCAAACATATTTCCTGGTATCAGCTGACTATCGAAGCTAATACCGAATTTTTCAAACGGCCACCAACTTTGCCGGTAGAAAACCTGCTGATTGATATTCAGGACCAGGGGTTGGAGCTGCTCAGCGCATCCGGTTTTCAGCGCTATGAAGTTTCCGCATTCAGCCGCCCTGGCCAGCAGGCTCGGCATAATGTGAACTACTGGCAGTTTGGTGATTATCTGGGCATTGGTGCCGGTGCGCATGGCAAAATTTCAATCGCGGCTCAGCAAGGGTTTGAAAGTATTGTGCGTACGCGGAAGAAGAAGCAGCCCGGTCATTATCTTGCCGATTGCACTGCTGCGACTGCCGCCGTTAGCGCGGCGGATCTACCGCTTGAATTTATGTTGAATGCGTTGCGATTGCAAAATGGATTCACGCTTGATCTGTTTGAGGCACATACTGACCTGCCTTTCAGCATAGTGGCGAAACAGATAGAATCCCTGCATGCTAAAGGTCTGTTGGAAGTGACTGATGACCGGATAAAAACCAGCCCCAAAGGCATGCAGTTTCTTAATTCGGTCCTGGAGGAATTCCTGTGAGCTTTTCGCACTGCTTTTCTCCAGATGAAAAAGCAGGGTGTTAACTAACAGTAAGGTGTTCATGTTGAAGGGAGAACAAAAAAATGAGCAGCAGCTTATACGAGCAACACTGTGAACCCTGCATGCTCGGTTCCCGTCCGATGCCTGCTGAACAAAGTAATCGCCTGCTGGCGTCAGTGCCACGCTGGAAGAAAATCAATGTGGACGGCGTTGAGCAACTGCGGCGTGAATTCCATTTCAAGGATTTTAAACAAGCACTGGATTTTACTCTGAAGATCGGGCTGCTGGCTGAGCGTGAAGGTCATCATCCCAAGCTGTTGACTGAGTGGGGAAAGGTCACCGTGAACTGGTGGACTCATAAAGCCAACGGACTGCACAATAACGATTTCGTGATGGCTGCCAAGACAGATTTAATCGCGAGCAAAGCCAGCGATAAATAACCCGTTGTAGCACCCAAAGGTGGATTCATGTCATTGCATTTTCCCGATCTGTTCAAGCACCTCGATGCTGTACTGCGTTTGCCAAGCATCAGCTCAGCTAATGTAAACATCGACATGAGCAATGCTGCGGTGATTGATTATCTGGCGCAGGCATTCAGCGATCTTGGCTTCAGCTGTGAAATTATTGCCAGCCCAGCCGCCAGTGGCAAGAAAAAATCCAACCTGATTGCTACCCTTGGAACGGGTCCGGGTGGTCTGGTGCTCGCTGGTCACACGGATACCGTGCCGATGGACGAGGCGCTCTGGCAGGTTCCTCCGCTGCAGCTTACGCAAAAAAATAATCGTCTGTACGGCCTCGGCAGTACCGATATGAAGGGCTTTTTCCCGATCATTATGGAAGCGGTCAGGGGGCTTGATCTGAGCAAGATACAGCAGCCTTTGATCGTGCTGGCCACTGCCGATGAAGAAACCTCGATGGATGGAGCCCGCACTATCGCCGAGCTGGGCCGCCCCAAAGCGCGCTATGCAGTTATTGGTGAACCCACTGGGCTGAGACCGGTGCGCGCTCACAAAGGCATCATGATGGAAGCAATTCGGCTGCAGGGTCAGAGCGGTCATTCCTCTGATCCCAGTCTGGGCAAAAATGCGCTGGAAGCGATGCACAGTGTGATCGGTGAATTGCTGAGCTTTCGCGGTGAACTGCAAAGCAGATATCGCGACCCGATGTTTACTATCGCCCACCCGACTCTGAATCTGGGCTGCATTCACGGCGGCGACAATCCTAACCGGATCTGCGGTCATTGTGAGCTGGAGTTTGATATCCGGCTGCTGCCAGGCATGAAGATTGATTCACTGCGTGAAGATATCAGCCTGCGTCTGCGCCCGGTTGCTGAACGATTCGGCGTGGGCTTTACCTTAACGCCTTTATTTCCTGGCATCGAAGCCTTCTCTACGCCAGCGGACAGTGAACTGGTGCGCACCGCAGAACGCCTGACCAACCATACCGCGGGAACAGTCGCGTTTGGCACCGAAGGTCCATTTCTGGAGCAACTGGGCATGGAAACCATCATCCTCGGTCCCGGCAATATCGACCAGGCGCATCAGCCGGATGAGTATCTTGAACTGGCAAGTATCCAGCCGTGTATCGAGCTTCTGCGCAAGCTTATTGGCCGCTTCTGCCTGGAAGCGGCCTGAGTTCGTCAGCCCTTATTGGTCAACATACTTCCAGTCCGCAGCGCCAAAGAACATCTCATCCCAGCTTTGTAATCCCCAGGGGACTGATCTGGAAGGATCCGGGTTGGACTTATTCTGCGCAGAATTGTCAAACGCACCCACCGCGGTAATCACTGTGCCGGCAGGGACGAATTTCGGTTCTTTGAAGGTATAAGCCAGCTGCCAGTTGTAGTTGTAATTGGCGATGTTAATCAATTCCTCGCGATTGCCATCGGGGTAATCGGCGTAAAAGCGCATGCGCTTGCCGCGAAAATGCATATGCGGGGTCAGATTATGCAGATGCGCGTCTTTGGCCACCGTAATTGACTGCTGCATCTCGTAATCGGGATCGAAGGGTGGAATATTCTGCCAGGTGGGCGTGAAGATGCAGGCGCAACTGCCCACCATTCGCTCTTTGGGTACAAAATCTACGGGATAAAACCACAAACCGATTTCACTCGCATCCACAGTCGCCTTTCCGGTGGTGGTGTAATGCAACTGCATCGCAATGCGGGTTCCGGCCTTCAGCAAACCACCTGTGTCCGATGGCTCCATTCGCGGTGCCTGGCCGGGAATATACGGCGCAATGTCCGGTCGATCGGGATCATCTCCACCCAACAGTGAGCCTCCGCGTTTAGCGCCCGGCGGGATGATGCTGTGCAGGGTATGATGCAGCACGGTGCGGTCGCCCGGAATATATTGACTGGCTCGCACCCAGCGGTCCTGCTCGATATCGATATCAACCATCACATTATAGTAGTCAAGCACACCGGTTGCGGGAATCTCCTGCGGAGGGATCTTGATAATGTAATCCGGCTCCCCGAATGCCCACCGGGTTTCCGGCCACTGCAATTCCTGCAGCGGGTCACTCTGCCCATTTTTGGGAGCCCCGGCACTTATCCAGTGCAGCAACTTCTGGGCTTCCTCATCGCTTAACACCATATCGTTGCTGAAATCACCGACATGAGGATCAACCTGCCCAGGTGGCATGCGTTTAGTCATCACCACTTCGCGCACCATCGGCGACCAGCCCTGCAGCATGGTGTGGCTATCCAGCGCAAAGGGAGCGATACCGCTGTCTCGGTGACAACTGGCACAGTTCGCAGCAATGATACTGGCAACTTCCTCATAGGAGGGCAGCGACTGCTGGTGCTGAAGTTTTGCAGCAAAGCTAACCGGATCGCCCTGCATGCTTACCATCGTGTGCGGAATTTGCTGATCAGCAACTATGGCTGACAGCACGTCATCCAGCGCGCTGCCAACGGGTCCCCGGAAATCGACTGTGAAGGAGCGAGGATTGTAAATCAGCACTTCGCCGCTTTTATCCACATTCAGAGCTTCTGAAATCAGTTGCGCATCGTCCATGAGCACCCGCAGCGATACACCCAGACGCTGCATTTCCTGGGCAACAGCATCACGATTTTTCAGGCCACTGGGATTGAGCAGAAAGAATTCGATGCCCTGCGTGGCATAACGGGCGTGCAGAGCTGCAAAGGCAGGAACGGAAGTTGGATCGGTGCTGCTGCCATTCACCTGCACCAGCACAGCGATGGCTTTCTGATTGTCGTACCAGCTCATCTGATGAAAATAGCCGTGCTGGTCAAGCAATGCGAAATCACCCACCCGTTCAGCGGCCGTTGCCAGAGCCGGCGATAGAAGAGCCAGCAAAACGCCAATCCAGCGCATTGATTTCATGACGATATTCTCCTGATTAAGTTTTAATTGATCGCCTGGTTGCCGGCAACTTCTCAAATCATACAGGCAGTGTTTGTCGATAATTTCATATCGTTTATACAGAGTCCAGTGCCGTTTCAGGCAACCGGGTGAGTGGAGATTTATTTGCTGCAAACGCATGCGTGCTGACACCTGATTAAAAGACATCCCACCCGAACTCTTCCATAAGGGTCTGCAATTAGCATATATTGTGCGCCATGAACAACTTACCTGATTACATCGACTGGTTCCGCCATTCATCCAGCTATATCAATGCTCACCGCAAGAAGGTTTTTGTGGTGCTGTTGACTGGCGAAACGCTCGCACATGAGAACTTCAGCAATATCGTTCACGACATTACTCTGCTGCACAGCCTCGGAGTGAAGCTGGTGCTGGTTCATGGCGCGAGGCCGCAGATTAATGAAGCGCTGCAGGCCGCAGGTATTACTCCTGAGTACCATAACGGTCTGCGTATAACCGATGCCGCCAGTCTGCAGATTATCAAGCAGACCATTGGCGCACTGAGCATTGATATCGAAGCGCATTTTTCAATGGGACTGATCAACTCGCCGATGCACGGCGCCGATATCAGGCTGAGCCGCGGTAACTTTATTACCGCACGCCCAATGGGAATTTTGAACGGCGTTGACTATGGCTTAACCGGCCTGGTGCGCAAAGTCAATGCCGATGCGATTCAGCAGCATCTGGATAAAAACAGTATCGTGCTGCTGTCTAACCTGGGCTATTCACCTACCGGTGAAGTATTCAATCTGGCGCAGGAAGAAGTAGCGACTGAGACCGCGATTGCGATGCAAGCCGAAAAGCTGATCCTGTTTGTTTCTCAACAAGGTATCAAGGATGCTGATGGCGAACTGATCAGCACACTGAGTCCCGGTCTGGCGCAGACCCTGCTGGCCCGGCTGGCTGCCGATGAAATGAACATCAGCAATGGCATTATTCCAGCACTTACGTCGGCAACTAAAGCCTGCAAACATAATGTCCACCGCAGTCACCTGATCAGTTTTGCGCAGAATGGCGCCTTGATAGACGAACTTTTTACCCGTGAAGGTTCCGGCACACTGGTCAGCAAAGACACCTTTGAAGAGTTGCGCTCAGCCACTATTGATGATGTCGGCGGCATTCTCGAGCTGATCAAGCCTTTGGAAGACGCTGGAATTCTCGTTCATCGTTCGCGCGAATTGCTGGAAGCAGAAATCAAATTTTTCAAAGTGATTGAGATGGAAGGCATGATCATTGCCTGCGCGGCAATTTATCCGCTGGACGAGACGTCAGGTGAAATTGCCTGTATCGCTATCCATAAAGATTATCAGCAAAATGGGCGTGGCGAACACCTGCTTAAAGCACTGGAAACAGAAGCCAAAAAAATGGGTCTGAACCAGGCGATTGTACTAACGACACAGACAGCACACTGGTTTATAGAACGTGGATTCAAAGAAATTGCGATCAGCGAATTACCACAGAAAAAACAAAATATGTATAACTACCAGCGTAATTCCAAAGCATTCAAAAAGAATCTGCTGTAGTAATTCTAAGCACAGGTTTAGCGATCAGCTTATCGGTCTGCTACCCGATGAGCGCTCACCCGGTACGCGCAACGGCGGGCACCTTCAAGGATATGATTGATCCGCTCTATACTGGCAATATCCTCAAGCACTGCCTGGAAAATCTCGAGTTCTGAGCGGCAGAAACCCTGGCATGCCGTCGCCGCTGCGCAGATAGGGCAATGATTCTCGATCAATAACCAACTTCCCGTTCCAAGATTTTTCAGCTCGCACATGTAGCCTTCCTGGCTGCGCAGCTTGCTGAGTATTTCCAGCCGCTGCGAAATGCTGTCAGTGCCAGCTAAAGCGTCTTGATAATGCCTCAAAGTTTGTTTTGCGCGTTGATCAATTAAGGTATCCAGCGCCGTATCACCAAAAAGCTCCCGTACTGCGCTTATCAAGGTGACCGTAATCTCTGCATGCGTATCAGGAAACTGTCGATGTCCATTGCCGGTCAGATGCCATGGCCGAACCGGACGGCCACGTCCGGGTAGCTGGGTGGAAATCTCTGCCTGTTTGACCAATCCAGCCGTCTGTAATGCAGCGAGATGCTGACGCACGCCAACGGTTGTGATGCCAAGAGTTGCTGCCAGAATTCTTGCGGTCACGGGCCCTCGGGTTTTTAAGCGCAACAGGATGTCGTGCTGGCTGCTAGCTAATTCATTCAACTCAAAATACTCCAACTGATATCGCCGGAAAGTAATGTTCGAGATGATACTGCCTGTTTTGCCTTATTTAGTAAAGCATATACTTATCTAATTAAAGGAGAGGCCAGAAAGCTACATACTACGGACGGGTAGTAAACCAGCAATTTGTAGCAACCGTGATTCGAGTATCGTTGCCGAAGAAAGCGGCGACCTCGTGCACCAGATACGAAGGGAAGACCACAATCTGGCCAGCTGCCAGTCTCATCGAATAATGACCAAAATTATAAGGAACCCGAACTCTGACATTGGCCGGATCAACGAACATATTGGAGGCAGGGCGATGATCCATGAACCTCAGCACGCCGCTGTCACGGCGTTCCGGCACAGCTTCGCCGGCTCTAACGCAATAGACTGCAGACCATGACGCCATGGGATGGTTATGTGCAACAAATGAGCCGCCATGGCGGGTGACATGAAACCAGGTGTGGTTGTGCAACTGAAGTTTTGCCATGTCCTGAGCGGAGAAACCACTCAGATCAGCGACTACTTCGCCGATTGTTTCCAGCATAAAAGCGCGCAGTGCCTGAATGCAGGGTTCCGGCCAGCGGAACAGATCAAAGTTACTTTCGAAAACTTCTTTCTGTTGAATATGAGTAGGATAGGGATTGCGATGCTGCTCTGTTTCTCTGGCGAGCATCAGTTTTTCAAGTTCTGTGTTTAATGATTCAGCACCCTCAAGGCGCCTGCTTGCAATCGGGGCAGCAAAAAGAGGAAATATGTCCAGAGCGGTTTTATTCATCTGATTCTCCGGCTGAAAAGACACCGCCCCTTTCGGGGCGGCGATTCATACTTCAGTTTTTACACCGAATTTACCAGCCTGCAGCTTAGAACTTGTAAGTCGCAGACAGGAAGTAACGTCGACCGAGCACATCATAGGTTGATGGATCAGTATTCGCCTGGATACCCGCACTGCCGTCAGTGGTGTAAATGGGCGGATCTTCATCAAGCAGGTTGTTCACACCAAATGTCAGGCTAAGACCTTCTACCTGGTTTGGTGTCCAACCCGCTGTGAGTCGATGATACGTGTAAGACGGCACACTTGGCGCAAGGCCACTGGTGACGGCTGATCGGCTGCCATTTGGATTCACCGCATCCATACCGTCGATGTAGTTCATCGTCCACTGAATGTTATAGTCACTGAACAGATAGCCCAAAGACAATCTGGCTTTCCACTCAGGTAATGTTTCAGCATTAAGAGCACCGATAGTACCTACCTGATCGGTTAACGGAGAAGCAGGATCTTCCTGCTGCTGCCATTCCAGCAGGTGAGTCAGCGAGAGGTTAGCCGTGAACGCACCAGGTCCGAATTCAGTGCGGGCATCCAGCTGCAGATCGATACCGTCGATGTTCAGAGCTCCCAGATTTTGAGAATTTGAGCGAACATTTTCTGCGATACCGCCAGAGTTACGTTCGAACAGCTGACACCAGACGTTACCGGCACTGAACGAAGGGTTTGCACCCTGGTCATTAAAGCAGCGAGATACAATTGAAGCCGCACCTACACTGCCAATAGCCTCTTCAAGCTCATAGCGGAACCAGTCCACAGCCATACGCACGGAGACATTATCCAACTCAGGAGTCCATACTGCACCAAAGGTGTATGTGTCAGCAATTTCTGGCAAAACGTCCGGATTACCGCCGCCCAGTGCGCGAACCTGCGAATTTCCCTGTGGGAAGTTAGCGGGTGCACCCTGTGCGGCGCACAGCGCATTTACCTGCGCAGCACTGGCTCCCGTTCGTGCAGCACTGCCGTTCCAGCAAGGGTCACTGTACTGTGGAAAGCCTTCATTCACAGGGGAAAATAACGTCGACACGCTTGGTGCTGCAATAGCGCGGTTGTATGAACCTCGGATTTTCCAGAAATCGATGGGCTCGTACTCAACGCCGGCCATATAAGTATCGACGTTACCGGCAAGATTGTAGTCTGAACGACGAACCGCACCAGTGAGACCCAGGTAGTTCACGCCTGTCATATCTGCCAGCAAGGGCACAGACACCTCAAGGAAGGCCTCAGTTACATCAATGCCGCCTGCAACGGGTTGCTGTGCGTTGAAGCCAACAACATCACCACTGGACAGGAACTGATCTGGACGAAACTCCGCGTCCGAAGAGCGATACTCGAGACCGGTAGCAATCTGCATGGTACCCGCTGGCAGCTCCATGATGCCGCCAGTGACTACCGCAGCTACCTGCTTGTTAATCACTATGGTGGTGTTTTGTGCCGTAACAGCAATTTTCGCAGCACACGCCGGGGATATTCTGTTAAGACCAAACGGGTTCAGGCCGCCGCAACCCAGCGGGTCAGGACTAGCCGCAGTTGCATTGTATGCAGATTGCAGTTTTGACCGTGATACGTTGCCAGTCTGGAGTTCGGTACGCTGCGTGCGACCCCAGCTACCAAATACATCATAGTTCCAGTCGTAGTCGCCCAGTTGGAAATCACCACGCAAGCCTGCAGTCACCTGCAGCACATCGTAGTCATTGACGGAACCTCGCGGACCTACTTCAATTGTCCGTTTGAAGAGCGTGAATGGGGCGGTAGGATTCGTTCTGGATGCCAGGATCGTCGCCAGGTTTGCCGGAATAAAAGGATTAGAGGCTGACACAGTAGAACCTATACCAGAAGTAATAGGTGTTGCCGCCAGTTCCTGCGCTGCAGAATAGTTGGTGAAACTCATGCGCGAGTAAACTTCTGCGCTATCCGATACCGCGTAATGAGCCATGGCTGCAATCTGCCGTCTTTCGAGTGGCAGCTGCAAATAGTTCACCGGCGCATAGTTATAGGAAAAAAGCGCTGGATTAAACCCCGGATCTGTCTTATCTCCGGTGTAACCAACTGTTCCAACTCGGGAGAACAATGATCCATCTGCATTGAAACCGATGGAGCCACTGCTGGCAACAGCACCCGCGCCAAACACTGAATCATAAGCAGCTTGACTTGCCGGGTTGTTCCCTGAGGCCCAGTAGAAGCCTTGAGGAACAGCTGCCGAACCAAGAGGTGTTAAAGCCGGGCCCAGCGCAACTGCGCTAAATTCTCTGGCACCAGCAAAAACTGGATCACGCTCGTCATAGCTCATGTACAGCACGGCATTACCGCGGTCTTCAGCAAAATTGCCACCCATCATCAAGCTGATGGTGTTGGTATCGCCGTCGCTCTCATCCGTTGTTGCGGTCAATCCAGAAACTTCGATGCCTTCAAAATCGCGGCGCAATTTGATATTCACTACACCCGCTATTGCGTCCGAACCATAAACTGCCGATCCGCCGCCAGTTACGATTTCAATGCTCTGGATAAGACCAGCAGGGATGGTGTTCAGGTCAATCGCACCGCCTACTGTGGAAGGTTGAATTCGGGCGCCGTCCAACAGCACCAGCGTTCGACTTGAACCGAGACCACGTAAATCTACCTGGGCCTGACCGCCATTAGACGGATTGTTAGAGGTAATAGTCGTTGTGGGTACAAGCTGTGGCAGTTCGTTAAGAATCTGTTCGATTTGCGGGGTACCGGCGTCTCTGATTGAGTTAGCATCCAGTGTAAACACCGGGCTGCTGGTTTCGAAGTCTCTGCGGACGATACGACTACCTGTTACGGTAATTTCCTGTATCTGCTCGTCTTCTGCGACCTGAGCATGAGCTGTTGACAGCGCGCCCATACTGACTGTGTAAGCACCTGACAGCATCGCTATCTTTATCGCCTGCCTGAGTTTGACGTTTTTAGTCATTAATTTCACCCTTAGATTTTTCAGGCTTTTAATCTGCTTAAATAGGATCCAAACAGATTCTTTTTGCCTGACTAGTATTAGTTTTCCATTATATTATTCGTTACGCGCAAGTTTCACCCGTAACGGTACGGGCGTATTAGTAACACAGCACTACTCTCAATGGAATTATAATTTGATAGTTTTAATGAGTTATTTGCATGGTTATCATCCGATTACGGCAGTTTTCCTGGTGGAGAACTGCGGTATCGTGAATGAATGTCACGTCTGGGAAATTTGACTCAATCCGGCGAGCCATAGCGCAACCAGCCAGTGATCGCAAACCGGGCACCTGCGGCATAGGGCGTCACAAAGCTGACGTTATGCATTTGTGGTACAGCAAGTATATTCAGAGCGTTAAATACCGGCTTTATACCTCGGCGGATATGTTCTTTATCATCCAGTAACTGCAGATAACCACCCCAGTCTGCCTTCCACTCAGGTGTGAAGTTAAAGATAAAAGCGGCGCGCCGGTTTTTATTGACCTGATTGTCATCATGGCATTTTAGAAAATGACCCGCACCAAACCGGGTAGCCTGGGCATCGGCGAAGCTTATGTCCTCGAAACCAGTCAAATACCGCATCAATGACAGAAACTCTTCGCTGTTCAGCCACTCATAAAACACATGCAGAAGATGCCCCTTGTTCAAGCCCGCCCGGTACGCATCAAAGATTGGATAATTATTATAGAAATATTGAAAAGCCGTGCGGGCTTGAGCGTAAACGGCCTCCTGCAGACGGCCGTGCTGCGCTACTGTCATGGAAGCCAGATTTTCGGGTGCGATGTCGATATGCTTCTGACGGTCATTAAAGCACAGGTTCCAGGGAGTACTTTCTGTCAGCGCCTTATGAATACTGCGGGCATCGCCTGGCGCAAGAACCGCAGGAATATGCACAAAACCGTCGCGCTGGAATGCATCACGGCAAGTGCCACGATCAAACGCTGATTCTGAATTGAACTTCACTTAAATCTCCGTTAAGGTTCTGCGGCATGCCTTGATGATGCTCGGAATGCCAGCCAGTGTATTCGACCACAATCAATAATTACATAGCGCCGTGAAGCACAAGCTAAGTCGCTGCTCCTCCAGACAGGTGAACTGCAAATGACAGATATAACCAAAACATTATCCTTGAGTGAGGCAGCCGGTGCCTGGAGCAGATACTGGGATAAGGGTACATTGCACTCCTGCCCTGGCGCTTTTGCCGCCAACTATAATGACGAAATCCTGGTGTTCTGGAACAAGTTTTTCAGCGATCTGAGTAATGGTGCCAGAGTGCTGGATATTGGCACTGGCAACGGCGCCATTGCGTTTCTAGCCCGGGATGCCGCATTGGCTCTGAGCCGCCAGTTCCATATAGAGGGCATTGACGCGGCCATTATTCAACCAGCAGAGGCGGCGGCAAAACATGGTTTGATCGCAGGCGGGGTGAAATTTCGAGGCCTGACCAGTGCTGAGCAGACGGGGTACCCCAATGCAAGCTGCGATGCAGTAACCAGCCAGTACGCAATTGAATACATGAATGTAAATGCCTGTCTTCAGGAAATTTCCAGAATACTGAAGCCTGACGGCAAAGCCGCGGTGTTGATGCATCATGCTGATTCGGAGGCAGTCACTACTACTCGTGCAGAACTTAAGGTGTTGGATTTCCTGCGCCAGGAAGCACCCCTGCTGCCAACTGCGTTTCGGCTACTGAACAGACTGGAAGAATTTAGTAAAACCCATGACCCGGAACTGATCATGCAGGACAGCGAATCCAGAAAGCAGATGAAGGATATAGAGAAACTGCTGAAGAAAGTCACTCAGTATGCACGCAGCAGGCCTCATGCCGGCTTTGCGGAAGGTATCGCCGTGCAGGTCGCTGGCGTACTGCAACGGACGCCCGCCACCGGCGCAAACTCAGCACTTGCCAGTCTGAACATACTGGAGCAGGAAATGAAGGCGCACCAGACGCGCTTAAAATCCATGTTGAAGGCAGGATTAGACGAACAGGGAGTTGCAGAGTTCTGTCAACTGGCGAGAAACAATGGCTTAACCCCAGCGACTTCGGAGATATTGTACCGCAGCAACAAAGATCTGCTGGGCTGGACCTTGGTCCTCCGCCGCGAGCAGTGAGTGGATCAACTGCCTGCTGCTCAGAACGACTGAAACTGCGTCAACTCGATATAAGCAGGATTGAATCAGCGCAAAGTCTGATCTGCGTCTTTGCCGTTGCTGCCACTGTGCTTGTGGTGCGTGGTACTGCTTTCAGAGGTAGCGGCCGCAGTCCCGCTGTCAGCTCCATTAGTGCGTTTAAGACCGTTACTG
>JBDNGQ010000128.1:0-1710 GCA_041689205.1 Pseudohongiellaceae bacterium
ACTCTGCGATTGGTGTCCCCGGACGCTGCGCTGGATCACGCCGCTGCCTGTGCTGCTGCCGCTGCTGCGATACTTCTTTCTGCGCTTTTGCGTTCACCCGCAAAGCGGCTCAGGATGATGCCGTGTTCACGCTGCAGACGTTCAATGGCCGGCTGCATGCGGACCGCATCCTGGGGGTTTAGATAATCAGGTACATAACGCCAGCACATTGGCGCAATATCGCGAGTCCAGGGAAGCCCGCGTTGCACACAATGCTCACGGAGAATGGTATTCAGCTTTTCGGAAGTGGCCTGCGCGCTGATGTGTTCAAGCGCCCATGCTCTGGGCGCAAAGCGGGCGGAAGTATCGATCATCTCGGAGAGCACAAAGGGCAGCCGCCGCCGACTGCTGAGACGGCCGGTGGTCCGATTAATAAAGCTGCGCGTGCCTATGTGGGCATCATCCATCATTGCGACCGGCGTGTCCGCAAACATGGCTTCGGCTACCGCAACACAAGAGCCTTCTCGCCGACTTAAGGCCGCCGCCACGCGCGCATTGCACTGATATTTTGAGACCTCGTCAATCTCCAGATTTTTATAGATCTCGATGTGCTGTTTAACCCCGAACGCCTGCGCATCGCGCCAGATTTCCTGCTCAGTACGCTGACCGGAATTGCGTCCGATTAATACAATACGCAGATCTGTTCGCATATGCCGCAGCGCATCGAATAGCAGCCAGTGTCGCTTCCAGTCAGCAAAATGAGAAACCATGACAATGTCGATTTTACGTTCTTCATGCGGCAGCGGTTGGTAAAAATCCGGATTAATCCAATCGCCAGCGGTAATCGGCAATGGCCGGACGCCTGACTCCCATAATCGATAATGTTCAATGTCAGATACATTGGAGATACCGATAAATGCCGGATCAGCAGACAAGCCCTGAAGCGAGGCCAGTACGGCATGATCGCCGGGCGACCAGGACGATGCGCCCACCAGCAGATAATCATCCAGGAAAGCTTTGGCGTCATGATTGGCAATGATGCGCATCCAGTTAAATTCAAAAGAGGAGTACAACACGCCTTTTTCACCGTCAGGTCCGGGTTCCTTCAGGATCAGACTGGTGGTCAGTGCACGTTCACGGTCAATATTCGTTGAGTCGCTGTAGTAACGGCCCCAGCCGATATGATGTTGACGCCAGTCATTACGTTTTTGCTGATCGAGCAACGCTGGCTTCAGCAGACTGCGGGCGAAGGCACGGGAAAGTCTCGTTTCCGTGCGCCTTGCCCCGGTGGTGCGCAGCGCCAGTCGGCGCGACTGGGAGACCGGACCAGTGCTCGCTGTCAGCAGACCCCATGCGAGCAGTTCAGATAGCCAGCGCTGGTCCAAAAAGGCACGCAAAGACCAGCGGGCTTTTAATCGTGTTCTTAAGCGTTGCCACATAATTAATATTCCATACATTGATGAATAAGCGGAAAAGCGGGCAGAGCTTGTTTGACAGCGGCGCATAACGTATTCAAATCTACTCCCTGGCCTTCGATTTTTTCCGTGGCAGCAAGTGAGCGCGGAAACTGATTACCGGCGGGATAGGCATTACGACGGCCTCCGGCAATGACGTTATTGCTTACCCGCGCATTGGGGAAATGACGCTCCAGACTTGCTTTTCCGGGCTGAGTACCAGCACCCGTGATACCGGATGTGTTGTGTGGCACCACATTACCCTCAAACACAAATC
>JBDNGQ010000129.1:0-8790 GCA_041689205.1 Pseudohongiellaceae bacterium
AGCAGGCGAAGCTGACTGGCGCACAGTATCAGCTGGTGAGAGTTTCGAGGTCGGCGCAGACTCAGCATTTGATATCAAGGTGCTTAGTGTCACGGATTACTGCTGTTCCTATATCGGTTAAAAATAATGGCTTAAAAATATATTTCATGCGATCAGTCTGAGCAAAGATATCTGCTCAGACTGGTCGAGCGATAGCCTCTCCCAACTGCACGCTTTTGCCAGCGGTAAGATCGTCTACCAGTTCCACAGCATCTGGTCCAAACAGCACTACCACCGTTGAGCCAAGCTTGAAGCGACCCATTTCCTCGCCACGCCCAATTTGTATTGGTGGCAGGTGATCCACATAATCCGTCACAGACACCTGACGTCCAGCGGGACATACATTCCCAGCCCAGACAGTATCAACACTCGCCACAATCATCGCACCCACCAGCACCATAATCATCGGGCCTCGTTCGGTATCAAATACACAAACTACCCGCTCATTGCGTGCAAACAGATCCGGAACTGATGCGGCTGTTGACTGGTTGACCGAAAAAAGTTTTCCAGGAATGAACACCATCTCTTTGAGTGTTCCGCTTATTGGCATATGTACCCGGTGATAATCCCGGGGTGAGAGATACACTGTTGCAAAGCAGCCATCGAGAAAGGGTCTGGCCCGTTCTTCGCTGCCGCCGAGCAGCGCTGCGAGGCTGAAGTCGCGACCTTTCGCCTGGATAAGTCGTCCTTTTGTAATACCACCGGACTGATTGATTACGCCGTCTGCAGGACTGACAATTAAATTTGGATCGCTGCTGATCGGGCGCACGCCAGGCTTTAAAGCCCGGGTGAAGAAGTCATTAAAGCATGCATAAGACACAGGGTCGGCTGACAGGGCTTCCTCCATATTTACCTGGTAACGGAGAATAAACCATTTGATAAAAGTATTCTTAAAGGGCGTCCAGGTTGACCGGGCAAGATGGCCCACCAGTCGCGACAAAGCATGTTGCGGCAGTAAATACTGGAACAGGATGAAAAGACGTTTTTGCATGAATGGTCCTTTAATGGAGTTTGAGCAGTGCAGGCCGCTTAATTTTCCGCAAGCGTGCTGAGAGTGTGGAAGTAGCTGGCCAGTCTTTGTTTGCTGATCAGACCTTTTTCCTGGGCCTCAAGCAATGCACAGCCAGGCTCCTGTTGATGCTTGCAATCGCGGAATTTGCAGCGATCGATGAACGGTTGAAATTCTATAAAACCATTAATTAATTGTTGCTGATCCATATGCCAGAGGCCGAATTCACGGATACCAGGTGAATCAATAAGGTCTCCGCTGCCAGACAGATGATAAAGCCTGGTGGCTGTGGTGGTATGAGTGCCTTTGCCATGACCGGTAGAAAGCGCTCCGACTGCGGCATCAACCTGGGTGTCCTCCTCCGAATCGGTATTCGCATTCTCAGCAGCGCGCAGCGCATTGATCAATGATGATTTTCCTACCCCGGATTGACCAACAAAAACGGCTGTTTGCATCGCCAGAAAACGTTGCAGTTCATCCAACCCCTGCCCCGTTTGTTTTGACACTGAGATTACCGGATAGCCAATTTGTCTGTAGATGTCTAATAAAGGTTCAATATATGCATCTCTCGACTGATCAAGCAGGTCGATTTTATTCAGAATAATTGCTGGTCCGAGCCCCAGACTTTCTGCAGCCACCAGATAACGGTCAATCAGATTTCCGAACAGCTGGGGCAAGGGGGCAATCACTATCGCCATTACATCAACATTGGCGGCAACGGGCCGCTGATCGCGGTGAGCATTCGGGCGGCTGAGTATTGATCTGCGTTCTCTTAAGGCCACTACCACGCCGGTACTCTGCACTGAAGTGCCGCCGGCGATAATATGATCGGAACCGGGCTGCCAGACTACCTGATCTCCGGTTACCAGTGGTGGCAGGTTGCTGCGCTGGTGGCAACGGAACACCTTGCCATAACTGTCAGCAGCACGTGATTCGATGTCCAGTTGCTGGCCGTAGTGGCAAATAACCAGTCCTTCGGCCTCAGCACCGAGCTCCTCAACAATAATATCTTTATCAGATGGCGGCGCTGCCCCAAGGGTGGCGCGTTTGCCTCGCTGTTGTTGATTGCTGCTGATACGTCGCAGTTGTTGCTGATTAAGTCGTCTTTTTGCCATCTGTTCCAGGTTATCCACAATGCAAAACTGTTGCCAGGGATTCTACCCCGAAAACACCTCTCGTAAATATCGCCATCAACAACGCGTGCTACAATGCCCGGCCTTATTAGTAAGACAGCCCGGGAAATACAAATGACAGATCAAAGCACAGAAATGGACAAGAAGCAGACGCTGATCTGGATTGACCTGGAGATGACCGGCCTGTTTCCGGAAACGGATCTGATTATCGAAATCGCAACTCTGATTACTGACGCGCAGCTTAATATTATCGCTGAAGGACCAGTATTTGCAGTTCATCAGTCAGATGCGGCGCTGGCTGCAATGGATGACTGGAATCAACGCACTCATGGCAATTCGGGGCTGATTGATCGGGTTAAGGCCAGCACGATAAATGCCACCGAAGCCGAACGGCAGACTTTGGAGTTTCTGGAACAATATTCTGAACGCGGCGCATCACCGATGTGCGGGAACAGCATTTGCCAGGACCGGCGCTTTCTGGCCCGCTACATGCCGCAGTTGGAGAATTTCTTCCATTACCGCAACCTGGATGTCAGTACAGTCAAAGAGCTGGCTAAGCGCTGGGCACCTGATGTAGCTAAAGGTTTAAACAAACAATCCAGTCATCAAGCAATGGATGATATTAAAGACTCGGTTAATGAGCTGACTTATTACCGGGAGCACTTCTTTCGTCTTTGAGTTTCGCATGCTGCTGCAGAGCCCAGTCAACATGGTCACGAACCAGTTCCGAAGGGTAATCTACTCGTTGCTGCAGAGCGTTGAGAACCTGGATGGTGCTCGGTGCATTGCCGAGACCAACCGCCAGATTACGCAACCAGCACTCGTAACCGATGCGTCGTATCGGTGAGCCTTCCGTTCTGTCTAAAAATTCTGCTTCCGTCCAGTTAAACAGATTCGTCAGGCTGGCGCTGTCCAGGCCGTGTCGAGGTGAAAAATCAGCCTCATCAGTTATGCCGGTAAATTTATTCCAGGGACAGATCAGCTGACAATCATCACAACCAAACACCCGGTTCCCGATCAGCGCGCGTAAAGGCTCTGGAATCGCTGTTCGAAGTTCAATGGTGAGATAGGAAATACAGCGTCGTGCATCCAGAATATTCGCGCCAACAAATGCCTGCGTGGGACAGATATCAATGCAGGCATTGCAGCTTCCGCAATGGGCTGTCACCGGTTCATCAATCGGTAAGGGCAAATCGGTAAACAGCTCTCCAAGAAAAAACCAGGAACCGGCCTGCTTATTGATCAGCATGGTATTTTTTGCGATCCAGCCCAGGCCCGCTTTCTCTGCTAAAGCACGCTCCAGAACCGGGGCACTGTCTACGAAGGCTCGATAGCCGGAAGGTCCGGCGACAATATCTATCTTCTCTGCCAGCTTTTGCAAACGCCTGCGGATCAGTTTGTGGTAGTCACGACCCCTTGCATACCTGGATACATAAGCCTGATGGGTTTTTTTCAGTGGATCCAGCGAATTCGATTTCACAAGGGAGTAATCCATTCGCACGCAAATTGCTCGCAGCGTACCTGGCAGCAATTTATCGGGATGCAAGCGCAGGTCACGGTGTCTTTGCATATAGCTCATCTCGCCGTGATAATTTTTTTCAAGCCAGCTATCGAAATTTTCTTGATAAGCAGACAAATCGATATCAGTAATAGCTACTTGTTGGAATCCGAGTTCAACTCCCCAGATTTTTATATCTTGTGCCAGCTGCTCAAAATTAATGTCTGTCATGATTTACAACGCGCACAGTATTTCTGCTGCCTGCTGAAGGGTTTCGTCATTCTTGCTGAAACAAAACCGGATGCTGCGTGAATGAGGATCTTCAGCATAAAAAGCTGACAGCGGTATTGCAGCAACGCCTTTTTCTTTAGTCAGATAACTTACAAACTCCGAATCGGATAAAGAGCTGATTGCGCTGTAGTCCACGCATTGGAAATAGGTGCCTTTAGCGGGGGTGAAGCTAAATCCGGAAGGTTTTATTAACTCACAGAAATAGTCTCTTCTGGCCTGATAAAAAGCCGGAAGTTCCAGATGATGCTGCGGGCATTCGCGCATAAAATCAGCAATCGCATATTGAATAAAGCTTGGCGAAGTGAAGGTGACAAACTGATGTACTTTTCTTATTTCTGCCGTCAATTGGGCGGGTGCTACACAATAAGCCAGCTTCCAGCCAGTCACATGATAGGTCTTACCAAAAGAGAATACTGCAATGCTTTTTTCTTTTAATTCCTGATGAGAAAGCACACTTAAATGTTGGCCGCCATCGAACACCATGTGTTCATAGACTTCGTCGGAAAGAATATATATTTCACGGTCGCGGGTGATTTCAGCCAGAGTATCCAGATCACTTTGCTGCAATACCGTGCCACAGGGATTATGGGGAGAGTTGATAATAATCAAGCGAGTTCTGGTGGATATATGCGCTCGTACCCGGTCCCAGTCGATCTGGTAGTCCGGCAGCTGCAGGGGAATATGTATAGATTGTCCGCCTGCCAGCGCAACCGCCGGGTCATAGCAGTCGTAGGCGGGATCGAACATGATGACTTCATCACCGCCATGCACAAGGGCTTGAATGGCGTCGAATATGGCTTCTGTTGCACCCGAAGTGATGGTGATTGTGTGATCCACATCGGCGTCATGGGCGTATAAAGCCCCAACTTTGACTGCTATCTGTTCGCGCAGTTCGACGATTCCAGTCATTGGTGCATACTGGTTTTTTCGATCATTCAGGTGCAGGGCTACCAGTTCGCGCAGGCGTTGCGGGCAATCAAAATCTGGAAATCCCTGCGACAGATTAATCGCGCCGTATTGCTGGGCCATCCGTGACATCACTGTGAATATTGTTGTTCCGATGTGGGGTAATTTGCTGCGCAAAGGTGCCTCTTCATTGAATCAGGTGTAGGATCCGCCTAGTCTGGCGTGGTGCAGGGTCCGCATAGTCCAGCGTATTGAAATCGTAGTTTACATGATGTGCCTGACAAGGGCTAAGAGCTATCAGATAGGAAATATCAGATGAACAGGATTGCACAGGAACAACAAGCGGTAAGTGAAGCAGATGAAGCTGTGCAGACCGAACCGAAGTGGCCATGGACAGCCATGAGTTTACCGCAGCTTCGATTGGATGCCGGTCGCGCCGGAATACTGAGCTACTTTGAAAACACCTGGGCACTGACAGAAACATTGTTTTCAGCGCTGACTTGCGCCGATGCCTATTATCGACGTCCTTACCATGGCATCCGGCATCCGCTGATTTTCTACTACGTTCATCCTGTCACTTTTTACATCAACAAATTACGGGTAGGTGGTCTGCTCAAAGAAGCCGTTAATCCGCATTTTGAGGTCCTTTTTGAGACTGGTGTGGATGAGATGAGCTGGGACGATCTGCATGCCGGTGCTCAAAATATCTGGCCTGCATTGGACGAGGTGCAGGCGTATCGCAAGCAGGTTTATGGAATAGTGAAAGAGTTTATCCTCAATCATCCTGCATTGGACGAGACTATCACCATGTCCAGCCCTGAATGGGCGCTGGTAATGTGTTTTGAGCATGAGCGGATCCATCTGGAAACCTCCAGTGTACTGATGCGTGAACTTCCACCACAGTATCTTAAACAACCGAAGAGCTGGCCCATCCAGTCCGGTCTCAAAAACAATGCCCGGTTCAGCAAGCCCGTTGCTGGTATCGATTATCCTGCGCTTAACCCCTTGCTTTCAGTAAGGGAACAAACTGTCCGGCTCGGTAAGCCTGAGCAATGGCCAGGTTTCGGCTGGGATAATGAGTACGGGTCTGAAACCCATCACGTGTCATCGTTCCGAGCCGGAAAAATGCTGATCAGCAACGGCGAGTTCTATGAGTTCGTCAGCAGTAGCGCCTATCTTGAGGAAAAATACTGGAGCAATGCCGGCTGGGAGTGGAGGCGCTTTCGAAATACCCGGTGGCCTTCGTTCTGGGTGCAGGATGGCCCGGTGGGAAGCCATCGTTACAAATTGCGCACTGTTTTTCGCGTCGAAACCATGCAATGGGACTGGCCAGTTGTAGTAAATCATTATGAGGCGAAAGCCTACTGTGCCTGGCGCAGTGAAAAGGACGGGGTAAGCAATCCATATCGCCTGTTAAAGGAACAGGAGCACCTGGCGCTGCGTGATCCTGAAATACATGAGACTGCAATGTGGCAAGCGGGCAGCAGCATGGAGTTGCTTCGGCTGGATGCTGTGATGGATGATCAGAGCAACAGCCAGAATATCAATCACAATCTCCACTATGGAAGCGAGGGTCCGGTCGATGGATTCAGAGCTAACCGCCAGGGTTTCCATGACGTGCAGGGTAATCTCTGGCAATGGTCAGACGATACTTTTGAGCCCTTGTCTGGCTTCATGATTCATCCGTTTTATGCTGATTTCAGCACTCCCTGTTTCGACAACCAGCATCAAAGAATTCTGGGCAGCTCCTTTATGAGCACGGGAAATGAAGCCAGTATCTGGTCACGCTTCCACTTCCGCCCGCATTTCTTCCAGCATGCCGGTTTCAGACTGGTGCAGGGCAGCGAAGCAGAGCCCAGTGCAAACAAATACGAGAGCAACGCCGTGTTGAATCAGTATATGTTGTTCCATTGGGGCAGTATGGCTGAGCAGCGTGATCAAGAAATAAGTGCTAATGTGGGACACCCGGATATTCAGAATTTTATTGTGACGGTTGCGCAATTATTACGTAAATACTCAGTTAACAAACGTGCCGCACTCGATCTGGGATGCGCAGTGGGTCGGGCTGCTTTTGAACTGGCAGAAGACTTTAATCAGGTGGTCGGACTCGATTACAGTCTCGCATTTGTAGATGCGGCTAAAACCATGCAGGCAGCAGGATCAATGAGGTACTTTCGGCATGAAAGCGGCCGTTTTACCACCGAATTGCACGCTGAAGTAAATCCAGAGATTGACCGCAACAAAGTACATTTTGTGCAGGGCGATGCCAGTGATCTGCGGGCTGCTGGCGTGCAGGATCTGTTGTCGAAACCGAATAAAGGTTTTGATGCAGTGCTGCTCAGTAACCTGCTGTGTCGTTTGCCGGATCCCGTTGCTTGCCTGCAACAATTCACTGGCGATGATTCTTTACTGGCTGATGACGGAGTGCTGCTGATCGCTTCTCCTAACAGCTGGATGGAGCAATACACCAGTCCACAGGCATTTATTGATGCGCCGAATAATACTCTGGCGCTTGAGAAACTTGGGAGTCTGTTGCCAGGGTTTGAATTACTCCATCAGCAGGATCTGCCGTTCATGATTCGCGAGCACCGTCGCAAGTACGAGTATGTTGTCAGTCAGGTTTCGGTGTGGAAAAAAACGGGTAATACGTAACTTGTTGAAATCGCGTTCGTACACAAAAAGTCTGGAAAACTGAATCGGCGCCCTGAAAATGATAAGGGCGTCGCGGTCACAACCCGCGACAGGCTGCTGCGGCAATTTCAAAGGATCGCAGGCGCTTTTGATGATCAAAAATATGCCCGGTTAATATGACCTCATTAACCCCGGTGCGTGCAATAAAGGCTTTTAATCCTGCGCTGATTTGCGCTTCTGAACCATACACCGCTTCCTGCAATGCATGCCCGGCGCCAGCCAGCTCGGCCGCCGAATAATGATCTTCAATAGAGTCCAGAGGCGGCCGCAGGGGTCCTGGTGTGCCGCGTCTCAACGCGATAAACTGCTGTTGCACTGAACTCATCAACACCCTCGCTTCTGAATCGTTGTCGGCAGCAAACACTGGCACCGCAGCCATCGCGTAGGGTTCCTGCAACTGCTGTGAGGGTTTGAAATGCTGACGGTAGATCGTCAGTGCCTGGATTAGATAGTCAGGTGCAAAATGTGAGGCAAACGCAAAGGGCAATCCCAGTGCTGCGGCCAGCTGGGCACTGTACAAGCTTGAACCGAGCAGCCATAAAGGCACTTCCAGTCCGGCCCCAGGAACTGCCTGCACGGCCTGCCCTGGATGAGCGGGTTTGAAATAAGCCTGCAATTCCAGCACATCCTGTGGAAAAGTGTCTGCACTGGAATGGTCGCGTCGCAATGCTCGGACGGTCACCTGATCGGTACCGGGCGCGCGTCCAAGCCCCAGATCGACCCGACCTGGATACAGTGAAGCCAGCGTTCCAAATTGTTCAGCAATCACCAGGGGTGCGTGATTTGGCAGCATGATACCGCCCGAGCCAACGCGAATGCGTTTAGTGCCCTGGGCTACGTATCCAATCACCACTGCCGTAGCTGCGCTGGCAATACCGGTCATATTGTGATGTTCGGCCAGCCAGAAGCGGTGATAACCCCATTTTTCTGCGTGCTGCGCCAGATCCAGCGAATTATGAAATGCTCGCGCTGCAGTGCTGTTTTGAGTAATCGGAGCCAGATCAAGCAGGGAGTATGGGATCATATTGTAGATTTTACCGGTTTCAGCGTTGGCGAATGAATCCAATTGTTCATGCCCCCACACTTTAGCAGAGACCAGCCTGGAAGAACGGTTGTGTTTTCAACCGCTGGCAGCAAATACCCTTCATAATGTCGAGTCTGGTGAGCCATGGTGTTGAATAATCAGATAATGTGGATTAACCTCCGTGGCCAATGCTGAGGAA
>JBDNGQ010000130.1:0-4616 GCA_041689205.1 Pseudohongiellaceae bacterium
ATGCTTCCGCTCTGATTGATAACGGCTATAATGCCAGCCACTGTTGTTTAAACGAGGAATCAAACGTGGTAGATCTCAAGACGAACCTGATGCGCGTCAGTGTCATGGTGGTATGCGCACTAATCTTCACAGGCTCTGTTTTTGCACAAACAAGCGAAGCCCGCATCGCTGAACGTATCAAGCCGGCCGGCGAGGTATGTCTGGCAGGTGAACCTTGTGCTGGTGAACCGACGGCAGCAGCAATTGGAAATAGTCCGCCTTCGTCCGTGGCTTCGGGCGAGACATTTAACGCCGAACAAACCTATCAACAAAGCTGCGCCATGTGCCATAACTCAGGTATGGCTGGCGCACCGAAATTAGACGATGCTGATGTCTGGGCTGCACGGCTGGAAGAAAAAGGCCTGTCCTTATTGGTGCAAAATGCCATCACTGGTATTAATGCCATGCCTCCCAGAGGAATGTGCATGACCTGCAGCGACGAAAATATAGAAACTCTGGTTAAATATCTGCTTGGGCAGACAGAGTAAATAACGTTCATCTCCGGTTAAGGATGGACAGGTAATAATCATTTCGAAGTGAAACTGCTGATAACAGCAAGGGGTTAAGTAGCAATGTTAGTAACATCAAAAGCAGCAAGATTTGGTCTCCTGGTCGCTGGCGTTATGCTGGCTGGTTCTATATCTGCGAATGATAAGCCCCTGCAGCTGGCTCAGCTGACTGACGGCTTTGATGCAGAGAAAACGTATATGCAAAGTTGCTTCGCCTGCCATAGCAGTGGTGCCGCCGGTGCGCCCCGTGTTGGCAATGCTGACGATTGGGCTATGAGAATTGAAAAAGGCATGGATGTGCTGGTGGCAAATTCTATCAGCGGAGTAAATGCCATGCCTCCAAAAGGTCTGTGTTTCACCTGTTCTGATGAAGATATCAAAGCAGTTGTTCAGTATATGGTTGACAAGAGCCAGCCAGAGTAAGTTTCTGGTTGATTGATGATTGAATTCGAAAGGGCCTGCGCGAGCAGGCCTTTTTGTTTCAGGCAAACAAGTCTTTTAAGCTGCTTAATGCAGATTCGCCTTTCTCCTGGCGCTGCTCTGGCGTTGAATCCCCTCTTCCTTCCCACTGCAGTTGATCTTGCGGAAGCTCATCCAGAAAGCGGCTTGGAGTGGTTTTGAGTACTTCTCCAAATTGTTTACGTTTGCGGGCGAGTGTAAAAGTCAGCGCCTGCTGTGCGCGGGTGATACCCACATAGGCTAACCGGCGTTCCTCCTCAATATCACCACTTTCAATGCTGTTCCGATGAGGAAGAAGATCCTCCTCCATGCCCATGATAAACACATGAGGAAATTCCAGACCTTTGGCGGCATGTAAGGTCATTAACTGCACCTGATTGTTGATTTCCTCCTCCTCCTGACGCTCCAGCAGATCGCGTAAAATCAGTTTATTAACGGCATCCTGAAGGCTCTGCTCCTCACCCTCCTCTGCTGCTTTACCCAGGCTCTTTTGCAGAGATTCAACCAGGAAACCGACATTAGCCATCGCACGCTCAGCTGCATTGGTGGTGTTGCAGGTCTGGTGCAACCAAGCCTCATAATCGATATCGCTGATCAGCTCGCGGATAATCGTAATGCTGTCGCCGCGCTCACATTTCTCGGCAACGCCATTCATCCAGTTGCTGAAACGTCTCAATTTTTCCGTCTGCGGAGCACTGAGAAACTGTTCCAATCCCAGTTCATTGCATGCCTGCAGCAGACCACTTTTACGTTCGCTGGCATAGTTGGCCAGACCTTCGATGACGGAAGGACCAATCTTACGCCGCGGCGTATTAATTACCCGCAGGAAGGCATTATCGTCATCGGGATTAATCAGCAGGCGCAAATAAGCCATGATGTCTTTGATTTCTGTGCGCGAGAAAAACGAAGTGCCGCCGGTGATGGTATAAGGGATTTGATGTGCCTGGAGTTTTATCTCCAATAATTTCGCCTGATGATTGCCGCGATAAAGCACTGCGAAATCACCAAATTTTAACCGTCGCTGTACGCACAGGCTGAGGATTTCAGTCGCAATTCTTTCCGCTTCGCTATCCTGATCAGGCATCGCCAGCACCCGAATCGGGTCACCAAATCCGAGCTGACTCCACAGATTTTTTTCGTACAGGTGAGGATTGTTAGCGATCAATGTATTCGCAGCACTCAGGATAGTATTGGTGGAGCGGTAGTTTTGTTCCAGCTTAATAATTTTCAGGTCGGCATAATCGGTCTGTAACTGCATCATATTTTCAGGGCGGGCACCGCGCCAGGAATAAATTGACTGGTCATCGTCGCCCACTACGGTTAAAGAGCCACGTGGCCCTACCAGCATTTTCACCAGTAAATACTGACTGGCGTTGGTGTCCTGATACTCGTCAACCAGCAGGTAATGAATGCGGTTCTGCCATTTATCCAGCACTTTTGCATTGCGTTGGTAGAGTTTAACCGGCAGGAGAATCAAGTCATCGAAATCCACCGCATTGAAAGCAGTCAGATGGCGCTGGTATTCGCTGTACAGTCGGGCGGCAAAAACCTGTTCGGGATTGGTGGCAATAATGGCGGCTTCATCAGGAAGCACCAGCTGATTTTTCCAGTTGGAGATAGTCGACTGCAGGCCTCGCAATTGGTCCTCAGCAATATCCGAGTCTTTGAGCATTAGACTCTTCATCAAAGCCATGCTGTCCTGGCTGTCAAAAATTGAAAAGCCCGGCTTGAGGCCCAGATGTTTGGTCTCGCTGCGAATTATGGTCAGGCCCAGGTGATGAAAAGTTGAGATGACCAGGCCGCGGGTGTTTGTTTTCCCAGATACTCCCTGCGTGAGCCGGGCAACCCGCTCTTTCATTTCACGGGCGGCTTTATTGGTGAAAGTAACCGCTGCAACTTTATTGGCATCGTAGCCACATTCATTGATCAGATAACTGATTTTTTGCGTGATAACACTGGTCTTGCCGCTGCCGGCACCAGCAAGTACAAGAAGTGGAGAGCTGATGTATTTTACGGCTTCAAGTTGTCGGGGATTAAGTTTGTTCACGGAAATTTCAGGCAGACTCGATGACAGGTTAGCGGGCTGACCTTGAGTCAGGAGCTGGCAAGTATATACGCTCAAGGCTCAGTTTACTTCGCAGCTGTGGATTTGTTGATTTTTAGTTCAGGCCGGACTAATAGTTAATGATAGAAACCAAACGGCAGAATTGATGCAAGGATGCATCCATGTCATTAGCGATTGTGTATACCCGCGCCAATATAGGTATCGATGCCCCTCTGGTGTGTGTGGAGACTCATCTTTCCAATGGCATACCGAGCATGACCATTGTTGGCCTGCCGGAAACTGCGGTAAAAGAGAGCCGGGAACGTGTCCGCAGCGCCATTCTCAATGCGAAGCTGGAGTTTCCGGCCCGTCGCATTACCGTCAATTTGGCTCCGGCAGATCTGCCTAAAAGCACCGGGCGCTTTGATCTCGCGATTGCATTAAGTATCCTGGCAGCCTCTGATCAGATTCCTGCTTCCGCATTAAGTGCTTATGAGTTCCTCGGAGAGTTGGCACTTTCCGGCGATATCCGGGCCGTCCTCGGAATTGTGCCGGCCGTGCTCGCGGCTAAAGAAAGCGGAAGATATTTGATCTTACCGTCGCAGAATGCGGCAGAAGCGAGTCTTGTGCGTGGCGTCAATGCCTTCAGTGCACAGCATCTGCTCGATGTCTGCGGTCATTTCCTGTGTGGCCGTAAGCTCTCTGTGTGCAGCTTTAATGAAAACTATAAAGCGACTGAAGCTCACGCTGTGCATCCCTGTCTGGCGGATATAAGAGGTCAGCAATCCGCAAAGCGCGCTTTGATGATAGCCGCTGCAGGAAAACATAATCTGCTGCTGATTGGCCCGCCCGGGACCGGCAAAACGATGATGGCGAATTGTCTGCTTTCGCTGCTGCCTGAGCTTGACGAGCGGGAAGCACTGGAGGTGGCCGCCATCAAGTCGATATCCAGACAGGAGATAGATCCGCAGCAGTGGCTGCGTCCGGTATTTCGTGCGCCTCATCATACTGCGACGGATATAGCGTTGGTCGGCGGTGGCAGTCAGGCGCGTCCTGGTGAGGTTACGCTGGCGCATCGTGGTGTGTTGTTTCTTGATGAGTTGACGGAGTTCAGGCGCAGCGTTTTGGAAAGCCTGCGCGAGCCGCTTGAGGCTGGAACGATTACCATAAGCCGGGCCAGTTATCGGATTCAGTTTCCGGCGAATTTTCAATTAATCGCTGCAATGAACCCGTGCCAATGCGGTTACTACGGTGACCCCTCCGGTCAATGTCGATGTACACCAGAGAAAATTCAGCGCTATCTGGAAAAAGTTTCCGGCCCCTTACTTGATCGTATTGATCTTAGTGTTGCGATGCCGAGACCGGTCTGGAATGAACTCAATGCCAGTTCGTTAAGTGCTGAGTTTGATACAGAAGTGCTGGCAGAAAAAATTTCAGCGTGTCGACAACGACAGAAGCAGCGCAGTAAAAAACTCAACAGCGAATTCAATAATCGAGAAGTCGAACGTTACTGTTCCCTTGCCAGTGACGACGAAAAGCTGCTGGAAAACGTCATGGAAAAATTA
>JBDNGQ010000131.1:0-14868 GCA_041689205.1 Pseudohongiellaceae bacterium
AAACAGATGAGATTGAGATCTGGTTTAGAATTGCAGCGGATTAATTAAATGCGAAAATATTTTTTAATGTGTGCTGGATGAGGCGAAAAATTTAACTATTTTCCCTCGGCGTTTATGTCATCGCGCGCTATTCCTTTCAGTTTTTCAAGATTATATTTTTCTATGTACCGGCGATTTACTGTCAAAATTCCCTGTTTCTGGAAGCGCGTAAATATTCGGCTGACCGTTTCCTCTGCGAGGCCCAGATAATTGCCTATATCGGTCCGCCGCATACACAGGGTAAGATCCTTTTCACTGAAGCCTGCGCGTTGCATGCGACTGGAAAGATCCACCAGGAAAACAGCCAGGCGTCTGGCTGCACTCATTTTCGCCAGAGAAAAAATCAGTTCATTGTCATGGGAAATAGCGTTGCTCATCAGGCCTGCTAAAGCACGCACCAGCACGATGCTGGAACTGTTGTTTTGCTCAAACACGGAGAAAGGAATTCGGCATACAGTTCCTGTCTCCACGGCCTCAACGCTGTAGTTGTAATGACCGCTGGCAAAACCTTCTATGCCAAAGGTCTCACCCGGAAGATGAAAGCCGGTTATTTGCAATTCGCCGGAAGAGTTAACGGAATTAGATTTAAAGAATCCTGACTTAACGACATACATCCCTCGGAAATTTTCACCGGCGGTATAAACGTTCTGGCCAGTCGAGTAGGGCCGGAGTCGGCCTACCTCATTATTGAACATGAGTAATTGTGAGGAGCCAAGGCTGCCGGCAAGGCATTCGGTTCGGCGTGAGCAGTTCATACAGTCATCAACCGGCCGCCGATATTGATAGAGGTTTTTATTCTTCCAGTTCAGGGTTTCTTCGGTAGTCTGGTCCATAAGACAAATCCTGCTTTAAGTTATAAATCTCACTTTAGAATGTATGTATTCTAAGTTACTGATTTGTACTTTAGGTCACAGAATTATTACGGGTCTGTCTTTTTACACACATAGGTTCACATTTTTCTTTGCCCGAATGCTCCTGCAGATGCACCGTTTTTTTTCGATGGGCATCAAGAGTTTGTGTGAAAACAGTTTTCTCGTTAAGCTCATGGCGCAACGCTTATACAGAACCCAAAATACTAAACCAGGACGATGAGTTTCGATATTGCGGTACCGATTTTCCAGATTCCGGTGTTTCAATCTTACCTAATCGCAGTCCAGGATTGCTTATTGGCGGGTTGCTGTTTGTGCTGAGCATGCGCTCATTGATACTGGCCAATATCTTAATCTGGACCTTGGTAATTTCCCGTCTGCTGCATTTCATTGCCTACGCCACAGCTCAATTACACGACGTGCGGGGGGCTTATGGGGAATTGGCTCCGTTTCAGTCATCGTAATGATCGGTTACACACTGATCCAAGCGCTCAATGTGATGTAAATTAAAACTGATGTGACCGGCGAGTCTGCTCTGCTGTGTCGCATGGTAAACTTCGCAATGTTTCCATGTGGCGGGCGCGCGTTACTTGAGGAGGAGCCTGTTTTCCAATTAGCATCAGAGGCACATCATGAGTGACTACTCAAAGCGAGAGCAACTACTCGGTCTACTTGTCTGGTTGGTAATTGCATTCATCGCCGCTGCAATCGGCGGAGCTGCATCGATTACTGCCGAACCCTTTTATCTGCAACTTGATCGGCCTGAATGGGCACCGCCCGCTTCGGTTTTTGGACCGGTATGGTCGGTGCTTTATGCCTTGATGGGAATTTCAGCCTGGCTGGTCTGGCGGGTGGATGGATTTTGGGACGCACGGCCAGCGCTTACATTGTTTCTGTTGCAACTGGCAGTAAACGCATTGTGGAGCTGGATGTTTTTTGGCTGGCGCCTTGGCGGGCTGGCATTCATCGACATACTGCTGTTGCTGCCATTGATTATTATCATGGTGATTATGTTCTGGCGCATACGTCCACTGGCAGGTGTGCTGTTAATCCCATATCTGCTCTGGGTAAGTTTTGCTGCGGTTTTGAACTATTCAGTCTGGCAGCTGAATCCTCAAATTCTTGGCTGATACGCCAAAAAAAAGGTGTTCTACCCTATATCCAGCACAGGGGTGCCAGTTTTAATTTTGTGACCGGTGGCATAGGGTCAGTTTTGAGGCAGGCATGGCGTCGCAGGCCGGGATGTGGTGCTTATTCGCAGAACTGCAATGGCCAGACAATATTTCACCGCCGGTCTGGTCGATGAAATGGAAATCAAACTGGTGCCAACACGAACCGCGAAGGGAAAAGACATGGTAGCTGATGGAGTACACATGCCTGAGAGCACCAGGATGATGGCTGACTGGTCTTCAGCTGTTCTTGAGGTGATCAGCATCGGAATCATTACCTCCATTGCCATCTACGCTCTGTTTTATGCGCTGTTCCTGGTGGTGAAAAAGGAGGAGCCGGCAAATATTTTTCGTCGGACCCGACACACCCTGGGGCGCGGTATCCTGCTCGGTCTGGAATTTTTGATTGCTGCGGATATTATCCGCACCGTTGCTGCCGAATTGACCTTTGAGGCCCTTGGCAGTCTTGCAATAATTATTTTGATACGCACGTTTCTCAGCTTTAGCCTCGACGTTGAGCTCACCGGCGCATGGCCCTGGCAAGACAAAAAGTAGACTGCCGCACATTGCGGGTTAATTGCTGGAGTTATTCAGAGGCTCCCTAGACGACCAGATCAGTAAAGGAGTATCGTTGTTCGGGGTAATGTCAGAATGTGGATGACGACTAGGTGGATCTATAGCATTTAAAAACAGGAACATTGCGCCATGCCAAAGTATCTGATTGAACGTGATATACCGGGTGCCGGGAAGTTATCGGCTGAAGAGCTCAAGGGCATCTCTCAGGCATCCTGCGGAGTGCTCAGCAAGATGGGACCTGACATTCAGTGGCTGCAAAGCCAGGTGACGGACGATAAAATTTATTGCACATACATTGCGCCCAACGAGCAGATGATCCGTGAACATGCCGAACAAGGGGGCTTTCCAGCAAATCGGGTTTCGCAGATAAGGTCTGTGATTGATCCGACCACTGCAGAATAGCGGACGAGACAAACACTCTTCGTTAAACCATTCGCTGCGGAATCTGTGGCCAGTTCCGACGTCTTCATGCAATATTATGGGGCGGGAATGTAATGATTTAGAAAGCGGATTGTTCTCCAGCACAATAAAACGTTAAGATCAGACCGTAACCAATTTTGAGCTGGAAACATAATGAAAACAAAAATCGCGAGTTCTGCTGCATTCCTTTTGCTGGCCGGGTATATGACTGGCCTGTCTGCTGCCGAAGTAATCATGGGCCCGACCGGCCCGAGTCCCTACGATGTTGTGGAAGCCTGGCATAAGCCATTTGCCAGAGAAGGTTATGCATTTGGCGGCAATTCCGGCGTGTGGGCGGAATCGCCGCAACGGATATTCATCGCTCAACGCGGCGAAACCCTGCTTCCTGATCCAAAGCCAGCGGAATACGCTGGTTTCGCTGGCTCCATCGGAATCAATGTATTGACTAATCCGGCGCTGCGCACCTGGCAGAACTGTCTCTATGTGCTCGATGGTGACGGTAATGTCATTGAAAACTGGGATCAGTGGGATAGCCTGTGTGAGAACTCTGACGGTCCAGGCCCGCATCGGATCAGGATCAGCCCTTACGATCCCGATAGCAAGGTTTGGGTGATCAACGAAACCCTTCATACCATTTATGTATTCTCCAATGACGGCAGTGAGCTGTTAATGACACTGGGCGAAAGGAACGTACCTGGCAATGACCAGACTCATTTCGCCAGACCTCAGGATGTTGCGTTTCTACCCGATGGTAGAGTTCTGGTAGCTGACGGATTGGACAATCATCGGGTGATTATTCTGGATGCGGAGTTCAGGTATCTTTCCGAATTCGGCGGTTATGGTAATGAGCCGGGACAGTTCAATGGCGTTCACTCGGTGGCCGCTGGGCCGAACGGGCTGATCTTCGCGCTGGACCGCTCAGGTGGTCGCATCAATGTATTCAGGACTACGGATGATCCTGCGAAGGTGGATTTTGTTGATACCTGGCCCGGTTTCAGCCTGCCGCTGGATATTCTGGTTAACGAGGACAGCCTGTGGTTGACCGACCTGAATCCATTGCGCTTTATCAAGATGGATTTTAACGGTAACCGCTTGTACTCCTGGCTGGTGCCGCGGGAGCTGCCAAATGGATACATTGAGGTGCACAGCTTCACCGTGGACTCAATGCTGAATATGTACGGTGGCGATAATCAGTACGGACGCACGCAGAAATTTATTCCAAAGCCTGATGCCGATCCAGCCTTGATTATTAAACAGCCATGGTTTGCCAGATAAATCGCATGACCGCAGGTTCAGCTCCCTGTAGCTGAGCCTGCGGTATTCTAAGGTAGCCCCTGCTGTGCTTGCATATCCTCTGGATTCCAGCAATCCCGCAGCTCTGCTGCTGATGCCCTGTGTTGGTTGGTCAAACGGACAAAAACAGGCTTGAGTGAAAGCTCAGTCGCCACGGTTACGCGCCACAATCAGCGTAAAGTCGCTGCTGATTTCGCCATTTTTAAGCAAGCGCTGCTCCTCATCAAACAGCATCTGCAGGTAAGCAATATCTTCTGGTGAGTCGGAAAAATTACCGGCAATATCATCAAGTACCAGGTGTAGCAGGGTGCCTCCGAAATCGATTTTCTCGACGATATCAAAACGTTTTTCCATCTCCGGCAGGATGTCCTGAGAGCGTATTGCTTCGGTAGGGTCTGCTGCAGTCATGGTTTCCAGAGAGGGCCTGTCGATCACGGTTTTTATGCCTTCGCTGCGGATGCGCAGGCGGTACTTTTCCGGTAGTTTATCGAGCAGATACTGAGAGCGCTCAACCTGCACATCGGTCCACTGAAACTGGCTCGGACCGACAAATTCGTTAACAATAAAAAGCTGGCCAGGTTTCAAGGTTTTGACGACCTGATCAAGATAATGTTCCAGTGCCTCGATGTGATGAACGGACTGTGACGCAAAGACCGCATCGTAGTAATTCTCTGGCAGCACCAGTGCATTGAGATCGGCAACCTGATAGTTAACCTGTTTGGACAGCTTATGCTCTGTTGCCAGTTCACGGGCCAACCGCAGTGCCCCATCGGAAATATCAAAAGCATCGAAGTGTTCAGCCATGTTCAAAATCAGGCCATGCCTTTCGAGGCCGCCGCCACCGCAGCCCAGACTGAGAGCTTTAGTCACCGGTACGCTGAAGTACCTGCGCGAAATCAGTTCAAGCCAGCCAACGTCAGGAGTTCTTGATAAGAGGGGATGAATATACAGTCGATTGACCTGCGGCAAATCCGTCCAGCTGGATGGTTTGACTTCACTGACGAGATCCACTGCGCGCTGACTCCAGAGTTCGCTGACAGCACCCCATTTCGATGGTTCACCCGGCGCCGTAACGGCAGTTGAAATGCTGTCATCTGTTGGTGTTACCTGCAGTGTCCTGATTTTTTTTATGAGTTGCTGCCATGCGTTCATGCAGAGTGCCCTGGTAAATGATGATGAGTCGACCATAGCATAGGCCTGCAAACAATCGCCAGCTACATGCCTTTTTACTGCACTTAAAGACAGCCATACATTTGCAGGCAGAAGGCGCTAAACTGACAAAAAATTCGGAGACAGCAGATGGATTTCTTCAGCCCCGCACTTTTCGATCAACCGCAATATCGCAAGCTCAATGCCAGCTGGCGTATTGATGAAGCTGCGCAGTTGGACCGTCTGTGCAGCGCAGCCAGGCTGAGCGATGACGCCCAGGCCCGGATACAGAAACACGCTTATACGCTGGTGGAGAAGGTGCGCAAAAATCGGCGCAGCGGCACCGGCATTGACGCGTTTATGCACGAGTACCAGCTTTCAAGCCAGGAGGGCGTGGTGCTGATGTGTCTGGCGGAAGCGCTGCTGCGCATTCCTGATGAGGAAACCATTGATAAGCTGATCCGCGACAAAATTGCCACTGGCGACTGGGAAAGCCATCTGGGCAAAAGTGAATCGTTGTTTGTGAACGCATCTACCTGGGGACTGATGATTTCCGGCCGCATGGTGGGCGCTGCCGGAAAGCTGGAGGAGCAGAACGCAGTCAGCAATCCCGATACCCGCAAAACTATTTTCCAGCGTCTGCTGCAGCGCAGCGGTGAACCGGTGATCCGTCAGGCAGTGCGTCAGGCAATGCGGATCATGGGTCGCCAGTTTGTGATGGGCAGAACGATCGGCGAGGCGCTCAAGCGTGCACGCCGCCAGCAGGCCAAAGGCTATTTTTATTCCTACGATATGCTCGGTGAAGCGGCCCGCACCGAGGCGGACAGTGTGCGTTATCTGCAGGCTTATCTGAATGCGATAAACACGATTGGCAAGGCGGCTGAAAATCGCGGTCCGCTGCAATCACCAGGAATATCCATCAAACTCTCAGCGCTGCATCCACGCTACGAACTGGCGCAGGCGGAGCGCATCATGCGCGAATTGCTGCCACGCTTGTTGCAGCTGGCGCAGGCAGCCAAAGCAGTCGGTATTGGTCTGACTATTGATGCAGAAGAGGCCGACCGCCTGGATATGTCGATGGCGTTGCTGGAGGCAGTAGCGACAGATGCCACACTATCGGATTGGGACGGTCTGGGCGTGGCAGTGCAGGCTTATCAGAAGCGCGCTTTTGATTTGATTGACTGGCTGGCAACACTGGCTACACGCAGTAAACGCCGCTTAATGATTCGGCTGGTAAAGGGCGCTTACTGGGATACCGAAATCAAACGTGCTCAGGAACGCGGGCTGGATGGTTATCCGGTGTTCACCCGCAAAGCCTGCACAGACGTGTCCTATCTCGCCTGCGCGCGGAAACTGCTGGCACAAAGAGAGCTGTTTTATCCGCAGTTCGCCACTCACAACGCGCATACGGTGGCAGCGGTTTTGGAGATGGCCGGAGACAAGGCCGGGAGTTTTGAATTTCAAAGGTTGCATGGCATGGGTCAGGCGCTGCATGAGCAGATTATTGACAAGGTGCCATGTCGAATTTATGCACCGGTTGGCAGTCATGAAGATCTGCTGCCTTACCTGGTCAGACGACTGCTGGAAAATGGTGCCAATACCTCGTTTGTTAACCGCATTGTGGATGACAAGGCACCCATTGAGGAAATTGTCAGCGATCCCTTGCAGAAACTCGCCGCTCTGCCCCAGATACCGCATCCGCGCATCCCCCTGCCTGCTGCGATTTATCCGGATCGGGTTGGCTCCAGAGGACTTGAGCTCAGTGATGTGGAGGTGCTTGAACAGCTGCAGTCCAGCATCAAGGAGGCATCATCAAAACCCTGGCAGGCAGCACCGAGTGTGGCGGGCAGCATAAGCAATACGACTGTCACCGCCACCGCCGTTTATAGTCCGGCGGACAGCAGACAGCAGATCGGTCAGGTCATCGTTGCTGATACGGCCGATGTGCAGAAGGCATTGGATGCGGCTCCTGCTGCTGCGCGGCAGTGGGAGCGGACGCCGGTAACGGAACGTGCTGCCTGCCTTGAGCGCTGCGCCGATCTGCTGGAAGCACACAGTTCAGAGTTGATCGCCATGTGTATTCAGGAGGGCGGCAAGACCATCGGCGATGCAGTTGCCGAGGTGCGGGAGGCAGTCGATTTTTGTCGCTATTATGCCGTGCGCGCACGTGCTGATTTCACGCCTGAGCTGCTGCCCGGTCCTACCGGAGAGCAGAACCAGCTCCAGCTGCATGGCCGCGGTGTGTTTGTATGCATCAGCCCATGGAACTTCCCGCTGGCAATCTTTATCGGACAGATCAGTGCCGCGCTGGCCGCAGGCAATGCGGTGCTGGCCAAGCCGGCCGAACAGACCCCGCTGATTGCTGCAGCGGCAGTTAAGCTGATGTACCAGGCTGGAATTCCCCTACCGGTGCTGCAATTTTTGCCAGGTGGCGCCGAAGTGGGTGCCGCACTGGTTGAAGATTCCCGTATTGCCGGCGTTGCCTTCACGGGATCCACCGAAACCGCCTGGGCGATTAATCGCAGCCTGGCTGCCCGTGATGGTGCAATCGCCACATTAATCGCGGAAACCGGTGGTCAGAATGTCATGCTGGTAGATTCTTCGGCCTTGCTGGAACAGGTGGTGGCCGATGTGCTGTACTCCGGTTTTCAGAGTGCTGGCCAGCGCTGTTCGGCATTACGGGTGTTGCTGGTGCAACAGGATATTGCGTCCCGCCTGCTGGAAATGCTGAGCGGGGCAATGGCCGAATTGATGGTCGGTGATCCAGGCAGCCTTGCTACCGATATTGGTCCAATCATCGATCAGGACGCGCTGCAGATGCTGCAACAACATGCTGAGCGTATGGATAAGGAAGCTACACTTATCCACTGCTGCAAGACTGCCGAACCAATGGCACACGGCACTTTCTTTCCTCCGCGTTTGTATGAAATTCACAGTCTTGATCAACTTCAGCGCGAAGTATTTGGTCCGGTGGTGCATGTGATGCGGTATCGGGCCAGTGAACTTGATGCCGTGATTGATGCGATCAACAACACCGGTTATGGTCTTACCTTTGGGATTCACAGCCGCATCGACACAACGGTGCGTAGCGTGGTCAGTCGTATCAGTGCCGGTAATGTGTACGTTAACCGCAATATGATTGGCGCGATGGTGGGCGTGCAACCTTTTGGCGGTACCGGGCTTTCCGGCACCGGACCTAAAGCCGGCGGGCCGCACTATCTGCAGCGCTTTGCCACTGAGCAGACCGTCACCGTAAACACCGCAGCAGCCGGAGGCAATGCCTCACTGATGTCGCTGCAGGAGGAAACGGCAGCTGTTGAACAATCTGCTCAGCTCGCGCCTGCCGCTCAGCTCGCGCCTGAATTGATAGCAAAGGCGGCAGAAGATGCGGCTCGGGATAAAGATGAGTTTCTCGCTACCCTGGCTCATGAGTTACGCAATCCGCTGGCCGCAATCAGTCTTGGTTTGCATGTACTGGAAAGCGCTACAGACGATCCTGCCCGTATCGCTGAGATGACAGAACTTATTCAGAGGCAGTCTAAACAGCTCAAGCGCTTGATTGACGATGTCAGTGACGTAGGCAGGATCTCGCGCGGCCGTCTGCGGCTTGAACTTAAACCGATCAACATCGTTGCACTGCTGCGGGCAGCGGTGGCGGAGGCGCAGACGTTCTGTGACGAAAATGGTGTGCGTTTGTCTGCGGCCCTGCCGGAAATAGAAATTGTTGTTGATGCCGATCGAGCCCGACTGGCTCAGGCGGTGGGCAACGTGCTGCACAATGCGGCTCGATTTACCGAGCACGGAGGCAGCATCCATATAACGATTGAGCGTGAGGATCAGCTTGCGCTGGTGCGTATAGCCGATACCGGTATTGGTCTGCCAGCTGATCAGTTTGAGCATATTTTTTCCATGTTCACTCAGGTTAAGGAGTCTCCTGGCATGCGATCCGGCGGGCTCGGTATCGGTCTGGCGCTGGCGAGAACAATTATGGAAATGCACAATGGGACGATTGAAGCGCACAGTGAAGGCCGGGGTAAAGGCGCAGAATTTCGGTTGCGTCTGCCGGTTCAGGGGACCGGACTGAACTAAGGTCCAACAGGGCTGCCCCTTAGCGTGCAGGGTTTGCGCTGATATACCCTTGCGTTAACCCGGTTTATACTTTTTTTAATCAAACAGATTCAAAATCAGGGAGATAGGTCATGAGCAAGTACGTCATTACATTGATTGCAGGCTTTTGTCTGTTGTTTAAAACCGCTGCAGTGTCCGCGCAACACGATGATCATGGCCAATTGGCAGCGGATCAGATTGGCAGTACCCAGGTGAAGTTTAAAACGTCCTGTGCTCCTGCTGTGAGCGATGATTTCAACCGGGGAATCGCGTTGCTGCACTCATTCTGGTTCGCTGAGGCAGTGGCCGGTTTTGAGAAGGTGCTGTCCAGTGATGCCGATTGTGCAATGGCACACTGGGGCATTGCACTCAGCCACTGGGGTAATCCTTTTGCAGGGCTGCGCTCGCCGGTGCAGCTGGGTCGCGGCAAAGCTGCCATCGACAAGGCCTTGGGCACCGGCAGCCCGACCGCGCGGGAAAGTGCGTGGATCGCGGCTGTGGCCGAGCTGTTCAGCGATGATCAATCGTCCACTCAGCGGGCACGCACGCTTGCTTATGAAGGCGCCATGGAGCAGATAGCGCAGCAGTACCCGGAAGATCGTGAGGCGACCATTTTCTATGCGCTGGCCGTCAATCAGACGGCATTGCCAGCGGATAAAACCTATGCTCAGCAACTGAAGGCTGCCAGCCTGCTGGAACCCATGTTCCATGAAGATCCGCAGCATCCCGGATTGGCGCATTACATAATTCACGCTTACGACCATCCGCCTCTGGCTGAAAAGGCGCTTGATGCCGCCCGTCGTTATGCGGCTCTGGCTCCAGCCATCCCGCACGCACTGCATATGCCATCACATACCTTTACCCGCGTCGGGCTGTGGAAGGAGTCCATAGAGACTAATCTGCGCTCGGCTGAGGCTGCCCGGGCAAGCAGTACCGCCGGCGAAGAACTGCATGCCCTGGATTACCAGACCTATGCTTATCTGCAGACGGCGCAGGACGAGGCTGCCAGCAACGTGCTGGAAAGAGCAATGGCGCTGGTGGAAGGTACCGATAATATTGCGATTGGCGCCACGGGTGCCGGAGCGTTTGCGACCGCTGCTATTCCGGCGCGTTACACGCTGGAGCGTGGCGCATTCGCGGACGCTGCCGCACTGACTGTGCATCCCGGGCCACCCTACACGGAAGCCATTACCCATTTTGCCCGCGCCCTGGGCGCTGCCCGCAGCGGCAATCCCGAGGCTGCCGCCACAGATGTTGAGCGTCTGGTCGTGCTGCGCGATCGTTTGATTGAAGCGCAGGATGCGTACTGGAGTGAGCAGGTGGAAATCCAGCGTCAGGTAGCGAGTGCCTGGGTGGTATTTGCTGAGGGCAACCATGCTGAGGGCATTGCTCAACTGGAGGCGGCCGCTGCAATGGAAGATAAAACTGATAAATCTGCCGTGTCGCCAGGTCCGCTGGCACCGGCACGAGAATTATTGGGTTTTATGCTGCTGGAAGCTGAGCGTCCGGAACAGGCGCTGCCTGCGTTTGAGGCCACTATGATGAAAGAGCCCAACCGTTTCCTGAGCTTATACGGCGCTGCCAGGGCGGCAGGCGCTGTTGGCGATACAGATAAAGAGCAGCGCTACTATAAAACCTTATTGCAGGTAGCGGATGAGGCGGATACTGATCGCCCAGAGCTGCAGCAGGCAAGGAGTGCGGTCGCCGCACAATAGGTATTGGTCTAGTCTTCAGGATCTGGTGGAGGCACAGATCTCGCAATCCCTTATATGGACGCTAACGAACTGATTGCTTAGGGCGCAGTAACTATCATGCCTGCGTTCCTGAACGACTTGGTTCAGTTACCTGGTTTCGGTTGAGCACAACTCAATCGATAAAAAAACTACCATCAAGGGTATTGGCTTTTGCCAGTGCGAGGAGATTGTGATGATTCGACAAATCGCTCTATGTTGTACTCTAAGCCTGCTTCCAGTGTTTGCCATGGGCCAGAGCGTCGGTCCGGCGTCCGGAGAGCGTGAAATAACGTTGTCCGGCTCCGGTGGCAGCGATAGGAACTTTGACTCTGGCTCTTTCAGTATCAGCGGCGATTATGGCTGGTATACCAATAATAATATGCTGATCGGTATCCGCCAGAGTGTGCAGCATCAAAACATCGAAGACGTCAATTTCAGAAATGATATCTGGAACGGATCCACCCGGGGTTTTGTGGATTGGCATTTTGGTGACAGTGCAATGAGACCCTTTTTGGGAGCCAGCCTTGGCGCCGTTTATGGAGATACTATAGACACCTCTGCCTTTGGTGGCCTTGAAGTTGGCCTCAAGTACTATGTGTTGCCAAAAACCTTCATCATGGGTCGGGCTGAATATCAGTGGTTCTTCGATGACACTGATGATATTAATTCCAGCTTCGATAGTGGCGCCTGGGTTTACACGGTGGGTATGGGCTATAACTTCTAATGCAGGCTTCGGATCGAAACCACTATCGATCATGAAGCAAGCAGCTCTGTTGGTGATCCACGTCGCCCTGTCGGCATTTACCATGTCTGCAGGGCGTTCAACACTCTGGTGCCAGTATGCACTCCTTTAAAAAACCCCTGCGCAGGCTCATTCCGGCCATTCTAAGTCTGATTGCTGCTGTCCCGGTATCTGCGCATACCGCGGGCACAGAGCAAACTCATAGTCTGCTGTCAGCAGATCCGCTTTCACTGGCTTTAATAATGTTAATGGCCGTTCTATATCTGCGTGGCCGGTCATCATTACGTCGGAAAAGCTCAGTTTCCCGCAGCAGGCATCTGCTGTTCCTTTCAGGCTGGCTGGTTCTGTCTGCAGCACTGTTGCCGCCAGTAGACAGCCTGAGCAGTGAATTATTCTCAGTACACATGGTGCAGCATGAGTTGATGATTCTGCTGGCCGCTCCTCTGCTGGTTTTTTCTCGGCCAGCTGCGTTACTGATTGGCGGTATGCCGAATTTTTTCCGGAAAAAATTTATCTGGTTGCTGCGTAGAAAAAGCACGGTGAAGCTGCGGCGTTTTGCGCTGCTGCCCACTGTCGCCTGGTTGATTCATGCGCTGGCTTTATGGGGCTGGCATGTGCCTGAATTATTCCAGGCCAGTCTGCGTAATGAGTGGGTGCATACACTTCAGCATGGCAGTTTTTTTGCGTCCGCATTGCTGTTCTGGTGGGCCTGTTCTGCGAACAGATATCGAGAAATTGGCGTTGCAGTGTTTCTGTTTACCACCGCTGCACACGCCAGCCTGCTGGGCGCGCTGCTGACCTTTTCAAACACAGTCTGGTACCCGCATTATATTGACACGGCGCCTGCGTGGGGGCTCTCTGCACTGCAGGATCAACAGCTTGGCGGGTTGATTATGTGGGTGCAAGGAGGGCTGGTGTTTCTGATGATGAGCTTGTACAGCCTGATGGGTTTATTGGCGGGTGCCGAGGACGACAAACCCATGGCTGAATATATCAAATAGAATTTAGCTGACAAAGCGCAGTATTCCTGCAACAGGATACAGCGCCATGTCAGCTGGCATCAAACTGAGCAGAGCTAAAACCAATTATGTAGCGTCGTTTATTTCGTTACCAATCTCTTCAACCGACTCATCAATTGACTCGCCAGTGCGCTCCATTGGTCCTTCTCTTTCGCAGGCAACCAGACCCAGTGAGAAGAGTGAAACAAGAAACATTTTCATGAGTATTTGCATAATTAAATCCCGTGATGTACCTATTGAAAAATCCCGTTAGCTTAATCCGCTGTTTACAGCGATGTTTCAATCGTACACCTTGGCCTTGCTTTTGAGTAGCAGATAAACCCCTAAATTTTCTGTCCCCCTGCAGGCATCAATCGATGTTCAGCCAGCCAAGCACATACCGGCATCAATACCGCCAACCCTGCAAGAGAGATAGAGGATGCAAGCTGGGGCAGCAGCCAGCCATCTATCCACCAGGGCAGCAGGGCGCAGCCAGACCAGAAAATGAATGACAGGCTTATCGCAGCAGGTTTCTGTTCCAGAATTCGGCTGTTGATCCACAGTCCGCCGCCCAGAGGAATGAAATGTGCCAGCGCCAATGCGAAGGTGAGCGTCATTGCCTGCAGCAGGAACCAGATAGTCAGCCCCATCAAAAACAGATGCACAGCCAGTACCGCTATGACTATGGGACGCTGAGCAGGTGTGGAGTTAAACTTATTCTGCTGCAATGGTTCGCAACGGGGCAGGGGGTAATTTGCTTCAACGTCTGCAGGGCGCCAGCCAGTAGGCATAAACCACAGACGCAGTTTGTCGCGCCAGCTTTGCGCATGCCAGCAGTCCTGCAGCAGTTGCCAGTGCACGTGGACATTGGCATAAAAAGGGTTCCAGCTTTGCAGCGGCTTGCGGACACCATAGACGCAGGGTTGTTCAGCAAGCTCGGCCTGATAAGTGCGAAAAATCCGGTCCCAGAGAATAAACACGCCGCCGAAATTGCGATCAATATAGGGATCATTAATCGCATGATGGACGCGGTGATTCATGGGCGTGACGAAGATTTTTTCATACCAGCCCAGATGACCGATAAAGCGGGTGTGTACCCAGTACTGGTAAATCAGATTCAGTGAACCCACCGTGACGATCACCTCAGGCGGGAATCCCAGCAGCAGTATCGGTATATAGAAGATAGCGCCAATCAGAAAGCCGTTGAAGGGTTGTCGCAAAGCCGTGGTCAGATTGTATTCTTCACTCTGGTGGTGAACGACATGGATTCCCCAGAAGAAATTAATCATATGTTGGACGCGGTGGTGTCCGTAATAGCACAGGTCGTATAAAACAAACGCGATGACCCACAGCAGCGGGGACATAGTCAGCTCTGCATGCGGAAGAACAGTCCAAAGCGTGGCGTAGGCGAGAAATCCAGCAAAGCGGGTGGCAAACCCCATGGTCTGACTAAGCAGTCCAGTACTCAAGGACGCGATCGCATCGTTCATCCGGTAGTAACCAGTCTGACGCCGGTAATCGACCAGTATTTCTACCATCAGCAAAATCAGGAAAGCGGGTATCGCGTACAGAATCAGGTTCATGATGGGTCTCCAGTCAGCAGAAGAGTAGCTGGTTTCCCGCTTGTCCTCAACTCTGCGATTGGTGTCCCCGGACGCTGCGCTGGATCACGCCGCTGCCTGTGCTGCTGCCGCTGCTGCGATACTTCTTTCTGCGCTTTTGCGTTCACCCGCAAAGCGGCTCAGGATGATGCCGTGTTCACGCTGCAGACGT
>JBDNGQ010000132.1:0-28807 GCA_041689205.1 Pseudohongiellaceae bacterium
AACGCAACAAACAATAAGGAACACAAACCAGCATTGGATCACCCTTGGAGGAAATACCCCGACGGCAAGTCCGCCACCGAGGGGCGTAACGTTAGCCTGTAATAGGAGTAGCGCAGGAGAAAAGGGACATTTCTATTTAGCAGGGAAGGGGACATTTCTATTTAGCGTTGACACGATTGCAAAACAACTGATAGCAGAGTCGATTGCTTAGGCTTGGTTCGGGGATAAAGCTTTATGTCCGCAAGGCCCGCAGACTTTTGTTGATTCGCTTCAAATGATCTTTCAGCAGGGGTTTGCGATATCTGGCCACCCCCATCGCGAGCACATCAATCACCAGCAGATGAGCAATCCGCGAGGAAACCGGCGTAAACACGTGCAGGTCTTCTTCCATATTCACATAAATCGGAATACTGCACAGCTTGCTCAGCGGCGTATCCTGAGGCGCCAGCCCGATCACGGTGGCACCGGCTTCCATCGCCAGTTTAACGCTCTGAATCAAGGCCTTGGTGCGTCCAGACTGAGAGATAGCCACCACCACGTCGCGCGCTCCCAGTGAAATAGCGGACATGTGCTGAATGTGCGGGTCAGTGTAGGCGGCAGTTGAAAGCTGCAGCCGGAAGAATTTATGCTGAGCATCGGAGGCTACCGAGCCCGAGGCACCGAAACCGTAAAACTCTACCCGGTTGGCGTTGCTGATGATGTTGATGGCTTTCTCCAGCACCAGCGGATCAAGTTCATCGCGCACAGTGAGCAGTGAGCCAATAGTGGAATCGAAGACCTTGTTGCTCAGATCCGCCACGGTGTCTTTATCATCGACTGAGAATTGTGTGTAGCTCGGATTAGTGCCCATGTGCTGAGCGAGTTGCAGTTTGAACGCCTGGAAGCCTTCAAAATCCAGCGCCCGGCAAAAACGCAGCACGGTTGGCTCGCTGACTTCAGCATTTGATGCAACATCAACAATGCGCATACTGATTACGGCAGCCGGATTTTCGAGGATAAAATCGGCAACCTTGCGCTCCGATTTGCGTAATGCGTCACGGTGTTCTTTTATTTTGCTGATCGGATTGTTAGATTCCACGCAAATTTCCGTACACTATATCCATATACTTAATTACACTTCAGTTGCCACCGGCAAGATGCCGGTGATTGCTGACCCGCCAGCATCCGCTGCAATATAGCAGGATTACGCCGCATTTGACTCCTTTAAGCACAGCAGCAATCAAGACCCGATTTCTGAACTCAATCGCCGAAGTAAGCAGCGATGACTGGAATCGATTGGCGAATGAAGCCAGCCCATTTCTGAAGCATGAATTCCTGCTGGCCCTGGAGGAGAGCGGATGCACAACACCGGGTACCGGCTGGCAGCCCTGCCATCTGATCGCATTCACGAATGAAGATTCGGAAACCGAAAGACTGGTAGCTGCTCTGCCGCTCTATCGAAAGACCAACTCTTACGGTGAATATGTTTTTGACTGGTCCTGGGCCGATGCCTACCATCGCAATGGTCTGGAGTATTACCCAAAACTGCTGACGGCAATTCCGTTTACTCCCAGTGTGGCGCCGCGCTTTCTGCTTGGCTCGGAAGGTCCAGAAAGCGCCGTTGAGCGAACGAGAAATATCAAGTGGTTGATTGAAACGGTAACAGAGCACGCACGCGACACCGGCATCAGTTCATGGCATATCTTGTTTCCCAACAAAGCCCAAAGCGATGAGCTGCTAAGCAACGGCTTAATGCGCAGAACCGCCTGTCAGTTCCACTGGCACAATCGCGACTATCAAAGCTTTGATGACTTTCTGCAAACCTTCAGTTCCAGAAAGAGAAAGAATCTTCGGAAAGAGCGCGATGCAGTCAAGCAGCAGGGCATCAGCTTTGAGTATCTGACAGCGGCAGAAATCACCGAAAGTATCTGGGATAAATTCTATCTTTTCTATCAGAGCACTTATCATGTGCGCGGACAGACCGGATACCTGAGCAGGGATTTCTTTAGCCGAATAGCGCGCAGCATGCCGGAAAATATACTACTGGTTATGGCTAAGCAGAATGAAAGCTATATCGCTGGCGCACTCAGCTTCAAAGACAAAAAAAACCTCTATGGGCGTTACTGGGGATGCATGCAGGATTTTCAATTTCTGCATTTTGAAACCTGCTATTACCAGGGCATTGAATTCTGTATTGAAAACAAACTTCAGGGTTTCGATTCCGGCGCTCAGGGCGAGCATAAAATTCAGCGTGGCTTTGAACCGATCAAAACCTATTCGAATCACTGGATTGCAGATAAGCGCTTTGCGGATGCAATTGCGGACTTTTCTTTACGGGAAGCGTCGCATATTGAAACCTATATCAACGATGCAAAAAACCTGCTGCCTTTCAAAAAGGATGAATAATCAAAAAAGAGGAATAATCAAAAAAGAGAAAAGATTCAGCGCTTTTCCCACACCAGTAATTGATTATTAGCCGGCATCGCATTGTCTTCGATAAAGCTCAATCCAGCGTCCAGGGCGAGAGCATTCAACGCTTCAAAATCACGCACACCGCTCAGAGGGTGCCGGTCTTTCAACCACAAATCGAACTCTGCGTTACTGGGGCTGGTGAACTCGCCCTGATACTTGAACGGGCCGTACACGAACAGACAGCCGGCTGATTTGAGAACAGGGACGGCTTTACGAAAAAATTCGGTCACTGCGCTAAAAGGCATTATGTGCAGGCTGTTGGCAGTGAACATAAAGTCGACGGCACCTATCTGCCAGTCCTGCTGAGTGACATCGAGCACGCGGGCAGCGGGAAGGTTTTCCAATGCGGCAGCATTAATGCGAAGGTTCAGCGTAGCCACATTGCTGCTGAGATCAGTGGACTGCCAGTGCAGGTGAGGAAAGTGCTGAGCGAAATACACGGCATGCTGGCCGGTTCCTCCTGCTATCTCCAGCACTGTGCGCGGCTGACTGCCGGACGCGATAAAGTGGCGACGCAACACATTCAGGATTGGATCCTTGTTATTCTCGCAGGAGGGAGAAAAGGGTAAATCATGCATTGAGTTACTCATCCATCTTAGACTGGTTTGCGCAGAAACACCGGCGCATCGTCTGCTGAATCCTGCGCGCTGAAGTGATAACCGTCAAGATCGAAGCCCTGCAGATCGGAAGGCTTGGAAATCCGGTTTTTAATAATAAATGCGGTCATCAGGCCGCGGGCTTTTTTGGCAAAGAAACTGATTATTTTGTACTGCCCGTTTTTGTAATCTTTAAAAACCGGGCTGATAAGATCGGCATCAAGCTTTTTGGGCTGTACCGATTTGAAGTATTCGTTGGAGGCCAGATTCACCAGCACTTTGGATTTCTGCTGCTGTAATTCCTGGTTCAGCTTTTCAGTTATCTGTTGTCCCCAGAAATCATACAAAGATTGATGTTTGCCCTGATGCAAACGGGTGCCCATTTCTAAGCGGTAGGCCTGCATCAGATCCAGTGGACGCAGTACACCGTAAAGCCCGGATAGGATGCGCAGATGCTTCTGGGCAAAGTCGAGATCGGGGGCATTCAGTGATGGCGCATCCAGGCCCACATAAACATCGCCGGTGAACGCGAACAGCGCGGGTTTGGCATTTTCTGCGGTGAACGGGGTTTGCCAGTTGGCATAGCGGCGATAGTTGAGTTCACCCAGAGCAGGGCTAATGTGCATCAGCTCGGAAAGGTCCTCGGGGCTCATCTTGCGTAGCGTTTTAATGAGTTTCTGAGACTCGGGCAGTAACTCGGGCTCACTGAGTGTGCGGGTCGCTGCTGCTTTGGGCAGCGGTGATTCAAAGTCGAGCGATTTGGCGGGTGATAGTACAACCAGCATGTGTGTCTACCTCGATAGTCCCTGGGTTTAGATATTATGTGCAAATTCCTGCCACCAGTTCAGCGGGGTAGTGCCGTCCCTGGGGTCATACACGTTGCCATAGTACCAGACCAGCCCGGTGAATTGCGCCACGGCTTTGTCCAGCAGTAACTCAATCAGCTGAAACCCGATGGAGACATGAATAGAGTAGACCAGTAATCCCGCGCTGTGCTGGTCGAGCATTCCATCGAGTAATTCGAATTCGGGCGTCAGCATTTGTTCGGCGGCGTCTATGTTATGCTTGCGAAAAACGCGCACAGTCAGGTTGCCACTGCGTTGCATAAGCTCGGCGCCCAGTTCAGTTCTGGCCGGGAAACGGATTCGGTCTCCACGCGCCAGTCCACGCACAAAGGCCGGCGCTGTTAATAAACGGTACTCATCTTTGACACCTTCAACCGCGCTGACCTCAATCTGTTCGAAGACCGGCTCTCCTGTTGCGTTGAGTCCTGCGACCAGAGGGATGAATTGTGATTCGTTTGTCGGTTCCATAGTTATCGGTTCCATAAGGGCTGCTCAAGCGGGTTTCTGACAGGCACGGAGATTATCCAGGATGCTCGAACAATTAAAGCACGTTGCCAACAAGCTGGCAGCATTAAGGACACCGTCGCTGCTGCTGGCATTGTTGGTTATGCCAGTATTGATCTGGATTATTGCCGCCCCCGGCTCTCCATCGCAGGAAATTTACCTGATTCCGACATTGATACTGTTCGTCTGGCTGTTGCTTCTGTACTCCTTCCTAAGCCTGTTCGCCGAGATTCCACCGGTGTTGCAGGGCAGCAATCCGTGGTCTGCTCGAATGCGCGCGACCATTAAACGTGGCCTGTATTATGTCGTAGCCGTATTCATGCTATTGATCACCAATGCGCTGCTGATCACCAGTCTGCAATTATTTGGTGCCTGGTGGCGCATGTATTGATGCAGCCCTCGGTGCTTCAGCTATACTCCGGCGCAGCGGCCCGCAATTTTTGACGGACCCCCAAGAACTACTCGATATGACGCGCGATATAACACGCGCTATAAAAGGACCCGCAATGAGTTTACGCGAAGACGATATGGATGCTGAGCCAACTCCGATTGGAGATCTGGCCCTGCAGACTCTGGCCATGCCACGGGACACCAATGCCAACGGCGACATCTTTGGTGGCTGGCTGGTCTCGCAAATGGACCTTGCTGCAGGTATCGCAACCAAGCAGGTAACCAAGGGCAGATCAGCTACCGTTGCTATCAAGAATGTCATATTCCTTGCGCCGGTAAGCGTCGGTTCTATAGTCAGCTGTTATGCAGAGATTCTGGAAATTGGCCGCAGCTCCATGCATATCAATATCGAGGTGTGGACGGCGAATTCATTGACCCATGCGGGGCAGCGTAAAGTTGCTGAAGGGCTGTTTGTGTTTGTCGCTATTGATGAAAATGGCCGGACAAGACGGATCGGGCCGGCAGGGATCAATAAAGCGGGTGTTAAAGGTTGAGAGCAATCATTGGAGACAGGACGTAACGCAGAATTTAATGCAGGACTTAACGCAGGATAAGGAAGAAGAAACCAACATGAATATCAGCGAACAGGCAACGCTGTGGAATGAGTCAACTAACCATGTCAGCAGGTCAGCTCTGGAGGCAGCGCTGCCGTATATTCGGGCGGCACCGACAGATGAAGGGGTGGTGCAGATGATTGTGCGACGCCCCGGCAAGGGTAAACGTGAAGTGCTCAGCGAGGGAATCCTCGACCCAGCTTACGGACTGCAGGGCGACAACTGGCGGCAGCGTGGCAGCTCGGCAACCGCTGACCGCTCGGCGCATCCGGATATGCAGATCAATATTATGAACTCGCGGGTGACGGCTGCATTAGCGCAGGACAAATCACGCTGGCAGCTGGCTGGTGATCAGCTGTATGTTGATATGGATCTGAGCGAGGCCAATCTCCCGCCAGGATCACGCCTGAGCATGGGCACCGCCATCCTTGAGATAACAGCAGAACCCCATCTGGGCTGCAGATCATTCGCCGATCGCTTTGGTCGCGATGCGGTAATGTTTGTAAACTCAGACATCGGCAAGAAACTGCATCTGCGCGGTTTGAATGCACGGGTGGTGCAGGGCGGCGTAGTTGTTCCTGGCGATACTGTTCGCAAAGAGACAGTTAGTAAAAGAGACAGTTAGTAAAGAGACAGTTAGTAAAGAGACAGTTAGTAAAAGAAACGGTTCGTAAAAGAAACGGTTCGTAACGAGCTGCCTGGAACGAGACTATTTATAAAAACCTCGCTCGTAAAAATAGAGAGTCAGTTCCTGGAGAGGAAAAATGATCAAAGGCAGCTGCCTGTGCGGAGCCATCGGCTATGAGATTGATGGAATCGATTTTCCGATCAGCCATTGCCATTGCCTGACCTGCCAGAAGGCGCACTCGGCGGCTTTTGCCACCACAGCACGGGTGCTGCGCGAACATTTCCACTGGCGCTTCGGCCATGAAAGGGTGGCCAGTTTTGAATCATCACCGGGAAAGCTGCGGCACTTCTGTCCCAACTGCGGCTCGCATCTGGTTGCCGAACGGGTCGAACAAGCTTATATGATTGTACGCGTCGCATCGCTTGATGAGGATCCAGGCCTGGTGCCTGAGCTTCATATCTGGACCTCCCACGACCGCCCATGGCTGAAATATGCAGGTCAGCCCGAACATCAGGAGTGGCAAGCCGGGCGAAAAGCATAATAAAAAAATGGTTTTCTGATGATGAGACGGCTGGCTCAGCCCACAACTTCCAGGCGCGCAAACGACAGCACCAGCCACTTGCTGCCAACCTCTTTAAAGTTCACCTGCACCCGCGCATTAGCGCCGTTGCCTTCATAATTGAGCACCACGCCTTCACCGAATTTGCCATGACGGACGCGCTGGCCCAGGGAGATTTCTGTTTCTGGCACCTGAGCGCCGGACATCACATGTCTGTTACTGGCTGCAAGCCCATGTTGCCCGCCGTAGGAGGAGCTGTTGCCAAAGGGCCGACTCACCGTAGACTTTAAGCGCACATGCTCAATCAGCTCTGCCGGTATCTCTCGAATGAAGCGAGAAGGTTTACTCATGTTCACATCGCCGTGCAGGCGGCGCGACTCTGCGTAAGTGAGCGTCAGCTTTTTCATGGCACGGGTGATGCCGACATAACAGAGCCGTCGCTCTTCTTCCAGACCGCTGAGATTCTCCATCGACATCTTGTGCGGAAACAGCCCTTCCTCCAGCCCCGCGAGGAAGACCATCGGAAACTCCAGACCTTTGGCGGAATGCAGCGTCATTAACTGCACCGCATCATCAGACTCTGCAGCCTGAGCATCACCGGCATCAAGAGCCGCCTGATCCAGAAATGCGGCCAGCACATCGCTCTGAGTAAAACCGTCGTCGCCTGCAAACTCCTCGGCAAAACTGCTGGTCGCGTTCACCAGCTCCTCCAGGTTTTCGATACGGCCCTGCGCTTTTTCACCGCCCTCTTTTTGATGATGAGCAACCAGGCCACTGCGCTCAACCACCATCGCGACTTTCTTGTCGAGAGTCAGCACATCACTGTCAGTCTGCAATTCATTGATAAGACGCATAAAACTCTGCACTGCGGCAGCGGCACGCGGTGGCAGCACATTGTGGGTTACACATTGCACACAGGCGGCCCACAGTGAAATATTGCTGTTGCGGGCGATATCACGAATGATCTCTAGGGTACGGCCGCCGATGCCACGGGTCGGCACATTGATCACCCGCTCCATCGCAGTGTCATCATTGCGGTTCATCAGCAGGCGCAGATAGGCCAGCGCATTGCGGATCTCCAGACGCTCGTAGAAACGATGACCCCCATAAATGCGGTAAGGCATCGCCACGCGCAACAGCGCGTCTTCCAACTCTCGCGATTGGGCGTTGGAGCGATAAAGAATAGCGGCATCAGACAGACGATTGCCGGTGTTCAGCCAGTCCTGCAAGCGGTCCACGATAAAGCGCGCCTCATCCTGCTCATTGAAGGCTTCGTACAGAGAAATCGTTTCGCCTTCGCCACCCTCGGTCCATAACTCTTTACCCAGCCGGCCCTGGTTGTTGTTGATCAGTTTGTTGGCAGCTTTAAGAATCGTTGAGGTGGAGCGGTAGTTCTGCTCAAGACGGATTATGTCTGCGCCAGGGAAGTCTTTGTTGAACTGCTGGATATTTTCGATCTTCGCGCCACGCCAGCCATAAATGGACTGGTCGTCATCACCTACCACCATCAGGTGACTATTTTTGCCAGCCAGTACCCGCAACCAGGCATATTGAATCGCGTTGGTATCCTGAAACTCATCGACCAGAATATGCCGGAAACGCTTTTGGTAGTGCTGCAGAATCTGCGGGCTTCTGGTCCATAACTCGTGGGCACGCAGCAGAATCTCGCCGAAATCGACCATGCCGCCGCGCTGACAGGCGTCTTCATAAGCGGCATAGACGGTCAGCATGGTGCGCGTGTGTACATCACCATAATGTTCGATATTGGCGGAGCGCAGGCCTTCATCTTTTTGCGAATTGATGTACCCCTGAATCTGCCTGGGCGGCCAGCGCTCCTCGTCGATATTCAGATTCTTGCACAGGCGTTTGATCAGGCGCAGCTGATCATCGCTGTCCAGGATATGAAAGTTTTCCTGCAGGCCGGCCTCTTTCCAATGAGCGCGTAACAGACGATGCGCAAGTCCGTGAAAAGTGCCTACCCACATGCCGCCAACCGGCTGTTGCAGCAACTCTTCAATGCGGCTGCGCATTTCACGTGCGGCCTTATTGGTAAAGGTGACGGAGAGAATACCAAATGGGGATACCCCCTCGGTCTGCATCAGCCACGCGATACGGTGAACCAGCACGCGGGTCTTGCCACTGCCGGCACCGGCCAGCACCAGCAGGTTATTGGCGGGGGCGGCCACAGCCTGACGCTGGGGGTCATTGAGGGAATCGAGAATATAAGAAACATCCATAGGAGTCAGTCAATCTGTCAGTGTTTGCGGTAGCGGGATGGTAGCACTTTCACAGACCGGCCGGAGCTGGAATATGTGCGAGTTATTTAATGCCGGACTTAAAGTCCGCTTTTGCCGCTGCCCGGTTCTTGATAAGATGCAGCCTCTTATTTTTCCAGGAGTACACCATGTCTGCAAATTCAGACAAAGCCAGATTCAATTGGCAAGATCCATTCCTGATGGATGAAATGTTAACCGAAGAAGAGCGCATGGTGCGCGATACTGCCCGGCAGTATGCTCAGGAGAAACTGGCGCCACGCGTGCGAGATGCCTACCGCAAAGAATACACCGATCCAGCAATTTTCAGTGAAATGGGCGAACTGGGTCTGCTCGGTTCAGCACTGCATGGCTATGGCTGTGCGGGCGTGAACTATGTCAGCTACGGCCTGATTGCCCGTGAAGTTGAGGCTGTGGATTCGGGCTACCGCTCAATGCTCAGCGTACAGTCCAGCCTGGTGATGCATCCAATCTATGCCTTTGGCACCGAAGAGCAAAAACAGAAGTATTTGCCAAAACTGGCCACTGGCGAGTGGATTGGTTGTTTCGGTCTCACCGAGCCTGATTATGGCTCAGACCCTGCCGGTATGATTACCCGCGCGCGCAGCGTTGATGGTGGTTACCTCATGAACGGCGCCAAAAACTGGATCTCAAACTCCCCGATAGCAGACGTATTTGTGGTGTGGGCAAAAACCGACGACGGGATTATCCGGGGCTTTGTGCTGGAAAAAGGCATGAAAGGCCTGTCGGCACCCAAGATCGAAGGCAAGCTGGCCTTACGCGCCTCAATTACCGGCGAGATCGTGATGGAGGATGTCTTTGTTCCTGCTGAGAATCTGCTGCCGGGCGTCGAAGGCTTGAAAGGACCGTTCAGCTGTCTGAACTCGGCGCGTCTGGGCATTGCCTGGGGCGCACTCGGCGCCGCTGAAACCTGCTGGCATACTGCGCTGCAATACACGCTGGATCGCAAACAGTTCGACCGTCCGCTGGCAGCCAATCAGCTGATTCAGAAAAAACTGGCGATCATGCAGACAGATATCTCTATCGGGCTGCTGGCCTGCCTGCAAGGCACCCGCCTGCGCGATCAGGGCAAGCTGGCGCCGCCACTGATTTCCATGCTGAAGCGCAATTCCTGTCTAAAGGCATTGGATGTGGCTCGCGAAGCTCGCGATATGCTGGGCGGCAATGGAATTTCAGACGAGTATCCGGTGATGCGTCATGCGCAGAATCTGGAAGTGGTGAACACGTATGAGGGCACTCAGGATATTCATGCGCTGATTCTGGGCCGTGCGATGACCGGGATTCAGGCGTTCAGCTAAACGAAGCTTGTTCGAAGCCGCCGCTAAAAATGGCCTGCCATCGACATATCGGTGACAGGCCTTTTTTTATTCTTTAGCGGCGGCTTTTGCAGCGGCTTCATACTCCTCAGCAGCGCCCTCTTCAAGCTGAAAGGGAGCTGAGATAGTGGCTAACAGCTTGCCTTTTGAAGTCACTCCGATCTGTTCACCTGAGCGGGCTTTTTCAAGATTTTTGAGTAAATTAGCGCGAAAATCGCTGATGTTGACTTTTTCCATGGTGCTTCTCCGAAAGCGCTGAACAACAGAGTTGTACAACTTTTAAATGTTGTACAACTATAGGGGCTCGGCTGCGAGATGGCAAGCGCTTAAACGCTTAGTAAGATGCCGGCAAACACAGCAGCACCAACCCAGTGATTGCTTAGAAAGGCTTTGAAACAGCCATCGACGTCGCGATCTTTAATCAGTATCTGTTGATAAACCAGCAATCCTGCTGCAATCAGCAGACTGAAATAAAACCAACCGCCCAGTGCGAACTGCAGGCCGGCCAACAGCAGGGCCAGCAGGAACATACCCTGCAGCATCCCGATGATCACTTTGTCAGCATCGCCAAACAGGATGGCGGTGGATTTCATGCCGATCTGCTTATCGTACTCTCGGTCGACCATCGCGTATTCAGTGTCATAGGCGACCGTCCATAAGCAGTTGGCCACAAACAGCAGCCAGGCCGCAGACGGAATTTCACCACGCTGAGCACTGAAGGCCATCAGAATACCCCACGAGAACGCGATGCCCAGGACTACCTGTGGCAGATGGGTGTAGCGCTTCATGAACGGGTAGGCGGCTGCGATGGCCACTGCGCCGAAGGACAACAGGATAGTCAGGCGGTTGGTGAACAGCAGCAGGGTAAACGCAATAGCGCACAAGATGATGAAGGTCAGCAAGGCCTCGCGACGGCTGACGGCGCCGGTAATGATAGGACGTTGGCGGGTGCGCAGCACTAAGCCATCAATCTTGCTATCAGCAAAATCATTGATGCAGCAACCGGCAGAGCGCATCAGGAAAGTGCCCAGCGTGAAGATGAACAACAGGTGCCAGTCCGGCCATCCTTGTGCTGCCAGCCATAGCGCACCGAGCGTCGGCCACAACAGCAGCCAGGTCCCGATAGGCTTGTTGATCCGGGTCAGCTGAATAAAAGCGGGCAGTCGTGCTGAGACAGTAGTCGTTGTGGCCGGGAAATATCTATGCAGCCAGGCTTGTATGCGGCGCGGGTAGCCAGCCGTCAAGGCGCTGAGCTGCGACAGCAGACGGGCGTAGTGTCTGCTCACTTCGTCTGCGGCCTTTTGTAAACTAGACATTGGCATAATTTTCCCGCTCTCCAAGCCAGCGTTTGATCAAGGGTTCAACATGGTCTGGGAAGTCACGCTGAATGATTTCGGCGGTGGTTTTAACCTGATCCAGTAAGCCGGAGTCACGCCCCAGATCAGCAATCCTGAAACTCATCAGCCCGGTCTGTTGAGTGCCGAGCACCTGGCCAGGACCGCGGATCTCGAGATCGCGCTCCGCAATATAGAAGCCGTCATTGCTGTCGCGCATGATGCCCAGACGCAGTTTGCCCACCTGGGAGAGCGGATGCTGATAGAGCAGCACGCAATGACTGACGATCAGACCGCGACCAACGCGTCCGCGCAGCTGATGCAGCTGAGCCAGCCCAAGCCGCTCCGGATTCTCGATCACCATCAGATTGGCGGCAGGCACATCGACACCCACTTCGATGACCGTGGTGGCAACCAGCAACTGAAACTCAGCACGTTTAAACAGGTCCATAATATGGGTTTTTTCAGCCGGTTTCATGCGCCCGTGGATCAGCGCAATGCGTACATCCGGCAGCTGCTTCTGCAGGCTCTCGGCAGTGACTTCGGCCGCCTGACACTGCAGGGCCTCAGATTCCTCGATCAGCGTGCAGACCCAGTAGACCTGACTGCCATGCAGGCAGGCATTGTGGACGCGAGCAATCACTTCCTCGCGGCGGGTGTTCGGAATGACCAGGGTGTTCACTGGCGTGCGACCGGGCGGCAACTCATCAATCACGCTGCAATCAAGATCGGCGTAAGCGCTCATGGCCAGGGTGCGGGGAATTGGTGTAGCCGTCATCACCAGTTGATGCGGAATGATATTGCTGCTCGCACCTTTTGCCCGCAAAGCCAGGCGTTGATGGACACCGAAGCGGTGCTGCTCATCAATAATAATCAGGCCAAGGCGATCAAACTCCACGCCTTCCTGGAACAGCGCATGAGTGCCAACAATAATGTGGGCGCTGCCATCGCGCAGCATCTGCAGCTGCTGTTCGCGCTTTTTACCCTTCAACCGGCCGCTGAGCCAGCCGATTTTTAAGTCCAAAGGCTGCAGCCATTGTGAGAAATTCAGGAAGTGCTGCTCGGCCAGAATCTCTGTGGGAGCCATAATAACGGCCTGGAACTGATTCTCAACGGCCTGCAGTGCTGCCAGCGCAGCAATCACCGTTTTACCGGAACCGACATCGCCCTGCAGCAAGCGCAGCATGGGCTTACCGGACGCAAGATCTGCCGCAATTTCCTGCTGCACTTTGTGCTGTGCGCCGGTCAGTTGAAAGGGCAGCGATTCCAGCAAGCGCCGGGTCAGTCTGTTCTGCATAGGCAATGCCGGTGCGCTCAGCTGTTCTGCCTGCAGGCGCAGCCGACGCAGACACAGGCGATGGCTGAGCAGCTCTTCAAAGGCCAGACGCTGGCGGGCTGGGTGGCGGCCATCCTCAAGAATCGTGGGCGGAGTATCTGCCGGCGGCCGATGCAAAAACAACAGGGCATCCCGCAAAGATAGAAACTGCAGTTGCTGCCGCACTTGCTGCGGAATCCAGTCATGCAGCTGATCGCTGTGCTGCAGCTGATCCAGTGCCTGAGTCAGCAGCGCACGAATTCGAACCTGCTGCAGACCTTCGGTGGCTGGGTATATCGGGGTGAGGGAATCTGCTAAAGCCGCCGGAGCATCGCCAGATTGCAGCTGATACTCCGGGTGGTAAATTTCAAAGCCGCTCTTGCCCAGACGAACCTCGCCATAACAGCGCAGCCGTACCCCAGGTTGCAGGGTATTCTTCTGAGCGGCACTGAAGTGGAAAAAGCGCAGAGTGATGATGCCGCTGCCGTCTTTAAGCCGGCACATCAGGCTGCGACGGCGGCCAAAATTGATCTCACTGTGAAGCACCTCGCCCTCCAGCATCACGTCAGAACCCGGTCGGGTAGCGGCAATCGGCGTTACGCGGGTGCGGTCCTGGTAGCGCAAAGGCAGATGGAACAGCAGGTCCTGCACGCAAAAGATATTAATCGCCGCAAGCCGGGCAGCCAGCCCAGGCCCCACCCCTTTAAGCGCAGTGACCGGCACATCTCCGAGCGTTTCAGACATCATGGTCGCAGGACGAGGACAGGATGGCGTCTATTTCGATGGCAGAACCGCGTGGCAAGGCTGAAACCTGAACGGTAGCACGGGCGGGATAGGGCTGTTGAAAGTAGCGTTTCATGGTCTCATTGACAACGGCGAAATCGCTGAGATCAATCAGATAGATGGTCAGTTTCAAAACGCTATCAAGATCCGCACCGGCCTCTTTGGCAACAGCACGCAGATTTTTGAGCACCTGGACGGTTTGTGCCTCGATATCCCCTTCAACCATCTCCATGGTGCCGGGATCAAGCGGAATCTGACCAGACAGGAACACCAGATCGCCACAGCGCACAGCCTGTGAATAAGGACCTATAGCTGCAGGGGCATTGGGAGAGTAGATAGCCTGTTTATCTGCCATAAGGAGAAGTCCCTTTTGATGTTGCTGTTGATGTTGATGTTGATGTTGATGTTGATGTTGATGTTGATGTTGATGTTGCTGTTGATGTTTATTGCAGCGGCTGCAGAGCCTGCGGCGTGATGCTGCCTTTAACGGGTTTGACAACTTTGCGGCTCTTTACCCGCACCACTTTGCTCACCGCCGTGATCAGACGAACACGCTTCATCACGCGGGCAAGGTGGATACGATTGCGGACATTCAGCGAAAGATTAACGATACTGACGCGGGCATCGCGCTCAACAGTGCTGATCTTTTCAATATTTGCCTCGGTGCTGGTGATAGCGGTGGCCAGTTTCGCGATAATGCCGCGTTCATTTTCCAGCTCAACGCGAATCTCCACCGAGAACTCACCTTCCACGTGAGGATCCCAGCGCACCGATACACATTTATCCGGATTATCCCGGATCTCGGCAATGTTATTGCAGGTCTCGGTATGAATCACCATGCCGCGGCCAATACTGATATGGCCGATGATCGGGTCGCCAGGAATTGGATGACAGCATTTGGCATAGTTCATCACCATGCCCTCGGAGCCGCGGATTGCCAGCGAGGTGTGACGGCTGTCATGGTGGTCGCCGCTAACGTCGCTGACGTCGTATTCAGGCACCAGTTTTTGAGCAATCATATACGCCATACGATTACCGAGGCCAATATCTTCCAGCAGCGTGTTAAGTTCAGGCACATTAGTCTGCTGTAAAACAGCAGTTATCTGGGCGGGTGGAATTTTGTCCAGTTGCGTACCGAAACTGGCCAGAACCTTGTTAAGCAGGCGGCGACCCAAGGAAACTGATTCGGATTGGCGCTGATTCTTCAGATAATGACGGATATTGCTGCGCGCTTTGCCGCTGACTACAAAACTCAGCCACGCCGGATTCGGATGGATACCGGGGGCGGTGATGATCTCTACCGTCTGCCCGCTTTCCAGTGGCTCGCTCAAGGGTGTCAACCGCCGATTGATACGGCAGGCGACGCAGGAATTTCCTACATCGGTGTGCACGGCATAGGCAAAATCCACAGCGGTCGAGCCGGCGGGCAACTCCATAATGGTTCCGCGTGGAGTGAACACGTAGATCTCGTCCGGGAACAGGTCGATTTTAACGTTTTCAATAAACTCTAATGAGTTACCCGCATTCTGCTGCATTTCCAGCAGCCCGTTGACCCACTGCCGGGCGCGCATATGTGCATTGCCAGGCGAATCTTCGTGGGATTTGTAAAGCCAGTGCGCCGCTATCCCGTTATTGGCCATGGCATCCATCTTTTCAGTGCGAATCTGGATCTCGATGGGAACACCGTGCATACCAAACAAGGTGGTGTGCAGCGACTGATAGCCGTTGGACTTGGGAATCGCAATATAATCTTTAAATCGCCCAGGCACGGGCTTGTACAGATTATGTACCGCGCCTAAGACCCGATAGCAGGTATCGACCGAATCGACCACGATGCGGAAGGCATAAACGTCCATGATCTCCGAAAAGGATCTGCGCTTGGCGCGCATCTTCTCGTAAATGCCATAGAGATGCTTTTCCCGCCCGACTGCGCGCCCCGGCAACCCTTCGCGCTTAAGGCAGGCCTCCAAAGCAGTCTGAATCTGTTTCACTATTTCTTTGCGGTTGCCGCGCACCGATTTCACGGCCGCCTCTATGCGGCGGGCTCGCATGGGGTACAGGGCCTCAAAGCCCAGCTCTTCAAATTCGATGCGAATTGAGTTCATGCCCAGACGATTGGCGATAGGGGCATAGATATCGAGGGTTTCTTTGGCGATACGGCGACGCTTTTCCGGCGTCAGCACATCCAGCGTGCGCATATTGTGCATACGGTCGGCGAGCTTAACCAGAATGACGCGAATATCTTTGGCCATAGCCAGCGCCATTTTCTGGAAGTTTTCCGCCTGAGCCTCTGCGTGGGTACTGAAGGTAATCTTATTCAGTTTGCTGACCCCATCGACCATTTCGGCAACGGTGTCACCGAACTGGCTCTTGATGGCGGCTTTGGTAAGCCCGGTATCTTCGATAACATCATGCAGCATCGCGGCCATCAGGCTCTGATGATCCATGTGCATTTCGCCGAGGATGCCAGCTACGGCCAGCGGATGGGTGACATACGGCTCACCGCTGCGCCGGAACTGACCATCATGAGCCTGTTCAGCGTAGAAGTAAGCCCGTCTAACAGAATTAACCTGATCACCTTGCAGGTAGCCTGAAAGGTCGGCAGCTAAAGAGTCGATTGTGTACACCACTCGACCCTCCTGTGCTTACTCGTCGTCGGAGTCGAAAGAATGATCCGCAGCCTGCACTGCTTCCGCCTCTGCAATGATGGCACCCATCAATTCAGCGGTTGCACTCAGTTCAGCCGCAGCCAGTTGGCGGCCTGGCGTATTGGTACGGGTTTGCAGAATGCTCGCATCAATCAGACCGGCAGCGATTTCGCGTAATGCCAGCACGGTGGGCTTGTCATTATCAATCGGAACCAGAGGATCTTTGCCGCCAGTTTGAATCTGACGAGCACGTTTGCTGGAAATCATCACCAACTGAAAGCGGTTTTCGACTTTATCGAGGCAATCTTCGACGGTAATTCGGGCCATATCTTCTCTACCTGTTCAATTACATGTGTGGTGAGCGCTGGTGTCCTGTGTAGCCTGTCTATCATAAAGGCCGGGGCACAAAAACACGACCGGCGATTATAGAGAATCTGTCCAGCAATTGCATTGAATAAAAAAGACATTATTCAACAGTGCTTCAGCGTAACAAGTCTTGAAGCAGAGCGCTGTTGTTCTGCAGCTGCAGGGCAATCTGCACTCTGCCGGCCCGGATTATCGCGCGCAGATCGGCAAGGGCGCTGTCAAAATTGTCATTGATGACCAGATAATCCGCTTCCTGACAATGAGAGAGCTCACTTCGGGCTTCTTTCATGCGGCGCTCAATAGTAGCCTTATCATCCTGGCCGCGACCGGTCAGGCGCTGGCGCAAAGAATCAAGCGAAGGCGGCAGGATGAAGATGCTGGCACGTGGCTCAATCGTATTACGCACCTGGGCAGCACCCTGCCAGTCGATCTCCAGAATGACATCCAAGCCCAGATCCAGTTGGTGCTGCACCCATTGCTGAGATGTTCCGTAGAAATTGCCGAATACTTCGGCTGATTCCAGGAAGTCGCCATTACCCTGCATCTCGATAAAACCGGCTTTGGAGACGAAGTGATAGTTGACGCCATCCACTTCGCCCGGGCGCTTGCTGCGGGTAGTGTGAGAGACGGAAACACACAGCAGCGGATCATTATCCTGCAGCAGTGCATTAACCAGGCTGGTCTTACCAGCGCCGGACGGAGCGGAAATAATATAAAGAATGCCACGAGCCATTGATAATTCCTGTTATACCAACCCGCTGTAGAGCCTTGCCTGCTGCGACTCTTAACGGGTCTGCTATTGCGCGGGCTGGATCAGCCAGCTGCCGACTGTAGTGGTCTAATAAAACCGGACACCAACTTAGGGGGTAATATTGCCGCCAACAAAGAGGTGCTCCATGGTGCCGTGCATTGGCAGGGCAGGCTGCTTGCCATTGAGGAACACCTTCAAGTGTGAACCCTTGCCGGGGTGAAATGTAGCACCTTGTTGTTCCAGCCACTTCTTCATTTGTTCGAGTTCATGCGCCAAGTAATAACAGATAGGTTGTGTTCTAAAAGGCGCAATGTCCGTCAATTCCACAATTCCAGACGCGACACAGCCTAGTTACTTCCCGTTACTGTGAACTGCAGGCTGACTGGATTGCTGAGAGTCAGCAACACATTATTGACAACAGTGGCAGCATCGACTTGTACCGATGGAATGACCAGCTGGTTTGTCTGGTATGAAAATGTAGCGATGTTGGCGGGCTTGTTCGCAACCGGTATAACACGGGTACTCTCCAGTTGAAAAACTATAGAGGGTTGCGTGGCAATCAGTCGCAGGGTGACGTCGTAAAATTCATTGTTACCTGTGTCGACAGCAAAAGAGCCCCGATCGTTTTCAAACACAGCCGTTACATCGCGTAGTCGCACGCTGCTGATTACCGCAAGAGTCACTTGCTGAGAAATGAAGCTAACGGTCGGTGTTGTACTGAAATCGGAACCAAAGTTAGTGCTGAAGTTGACGACCGGTAATGCCGCGATGGCATCAAATACGCTCATGCCGTTGTAGAGTATTTTTGCAAAAACAGTAAAGCCGCCGTTTTGCTTATCCAGATTGGCAGCATTATCGCTGAGATTGACGAACCATTGACTGGTTGCACTGTTGGGGTCGTTGGCAACTTTGGCCATGGCTACGGTCCCGCGCGTGTTCGGCACGGCGTATTCGTTCATCACCGGAGCGAAGGTCGTCACAGCATTGAGTGATGTCCCACTAGAATTGCTAACCAGTTTGTAGCCACCCCCCTGGATGACAAATTCCGGCACACTGCGGTGAAATATCCCGTTGGTGTAGGCTCCGCTGTTAATGTAGTTAATAAAGTTGCTTACCGTCCTGGGGGCTTGCCGGTCCAGCAACTCCATGCAGAAATCACCTGAATTGGTATTGAAGCAGGCAATGGGTCTGGCATGGCTCAGGGTCGGCAGAAAGAACACGGGTGAGGTAAGCAGCGATATTGCAATTATGCGAATTACTGACAGATTTCGACTAGCTGGCATTTCTAAAACCCTGTTTAGTTATTGAAAATTTCTGTATCGGGTCTACCGACCGCGGCTCCGCAATGAAGCCGGTGATTATATGATCTTTACAGGTGGAATGGCCGTTGACCCGCCCTATATTACACAGGGATCACTGATAACTGAACTTGATTATTGTGCAATTAATGCAAAGAAATCTGCGACTTAGTGCCGCGCGCCGGCACACTCTCGGTAACCCAGTCCGGCCACAGGCTCATCGACCAGCCGGATAGCAGCCATTGATCGTGCAGGATGTTGAGCCATTGTCGCAGCTGGGTTGAGGGCATCGCTATGCTGGCCTGTTCTTTGTTGATTCCTTTGAATAAAAACTTGATGAGCTGATCCTGGCTTGGGTCATCGGTCTTGTTTTTGGTGGTGACATCAATGGATTCAGCCAGCCACGAGTGGCTCTCCGGCAGCACCTGCACGGGGGACTGTTCCGGAAGCTGGGCGCGCGCGGCCTGTTGAGCAAAGGTTTGTACCATTTCGGTTTGCACGGCATCGGTGGGGATAGTGGCCGCGGTTGCAGTCTGCATTTGCAGCTGCTTGAGCAGATGAGGCAGCAGGCGTGTCAGCAGCCGCTGGGTCAACCAGATCACGATGGCTTCACCGCTGCTGGCTGCGCCGGTAATCCGCATGCGGTCTTCCACGTCCATGTACTGAGTCGTGAGCCGTTGCAAGCTGGGTACAGAAGGATGGCCGTTTGCTTTTGCTGGTGAAGACATCATGAACTCCGTGGGGGGTTAGTGTTTACTGCCGCAGTGGTTTAAGCATACTTTCCAGGCCATTCAGTTTCACCTCATACATCAGAGCAAGCTGCTGGCCCAGTTTGCTGCGCGGAAATCCCTGACGGTGAAACCAGACCAGATAAGGCTCAGGTAAATCAATTAACCTGCGGCCTTTATACTTGCCAAAGGGCATGGTTTGATTGATGGTGTCTAACAGATCTTCCTCGTTCATGCATTTACCATAGGTGTCGGCCGAATTACTGCTAAGGATTTACTGTAGCAGGATTTACAAGAGACAACGCCATGTGGAATGAACGCTATAACACTGATGATTATGTCTATGGTACTGAGCCTGACGCGTTTCTGCTAGAGCGTTTCCGCACCATCCCTGTGGGAAAATTGCTTTGCCTTGGCGAGGGCGAGAGTAACTGCGGGGTTTGTAAGCCCACTGGTGCGCAGGCGAGCACGGGACATTAAAGCGGGAGGCAGCATCCAGAGTTAGATTGCCGCAAGCTATATTCAGCCTGCGGCGCGCTCCCGGTTAACACTTACTCAAGCACATTGTCGGTGGCAAGGTTGAACGAGCCGGTGAACCTGCCATTGAGGCTGTAGTGGTAATCGCCAGCCGGCAAGGCGTATACCGGCAGTGGGATAACCCTGTTGAATGGCACGATGGCGAGAGTGCAGGTGACTGCTGCGGGATTGCGCAGCCATTCGTTGTTTGCGTAGTAAACCGACACCTCAAAGGTATTGCCAACCAGGCGGTGGCTGATCTGACCAATTGCTGGGCAGCCACTGTTGAACTGTCCCGTTATCCTCAAAAATATCTGGGCCGGCGCGGAATCAGTCTTGATCAAAGTGACCTGATCAATTTCGGCGACTTCCTTCCCTTCTGAGGCACTGACCAGGCGCCATTTATCATCCTGGAAAAACTCGACGGTGACATCCTGATAAAAGCCTGGCTTTGCGGCCACATCCACTGCGGGAACTTTCATGGTCTGAATGCCTTCAAGATAAACCGGATTTGAGTCGGCAAAGGCATTGGCCGTAAGAACACTGGCTGAGAGGAGCAAGCCAATAGTTGAGGCTATGAAGAATCTGGATTTTTTCACGGGGGTACTCCTTGTGTGCTTATGATGTTGTCGTCTATATACAGACGACCTGATTTAATCATAGTTACATAAATCTGGCTTCAACGTGACGGGGCTCACATGGATGTGCAAGTTGGTGAGTTGGCATGTGTCGATAAACTCTCATTCTATCGACACATGGGATTGCTTGTGTCGAGGAGATCGACATGAGCTTGAGTTTGAGTCTGTCACGGTTTATACGATGGTCTATGCTTAATGAGACCTGCTCAATATTCTGCACCGGCCACAGAACTGGAATTTAAAGTCACTTTACTTGCTGAGCCGTCGGCTTGACGCACAACGGCATTGTGCATAGAATGCAAAAAAGCAAAGGAAACTATGGCAGTTGAATTCAAGGACAAATGGCTTGAAGCCTTCTATGAGGAGGAGCAGAGTCACAAAAGGATACCCAACACCATTGAGAACGCCCTCTACAGGAAGCTCCAGATACTGGACGCTGCCACTCAGGAAGCGGATTTGAGGGTTCCTCTTGGGAACCGTTTTGAGCATCTTCAAGGAAATCTATCTGGATGGTGCTCCATCCGGGTGAATAAGCAATATCGACTTATTTTTTGCTGGGAGGATGGTACCGCCCGGAATACTTACTTGGACCCTCATGTATATAAGGGTTAGTGGAGGAGAAGGTTATGAGGAGTACAAATCGTCGTCCGGTAACAGTTGGTCAAATGCTGGTGATCGAATTTTTGGAACCTATGCATATCGAGATCAGTGAACTGGCTGATGCCATGGGCGTTCACAGAAATACCCTGAGCCGGATTGTGCATGACAAGGGCGCGTTAACCGGCCCTATGGCCATTAAATTAGCCGCAGCGCTCGGCAACACCCCTGAGTTTTGGCTGAACATCCAGCACGCCGTGGGAATTTGGGACGTTCGCCACAAAGCATACGAGCAAGAAGCGAAGAATGTGAAACGTATTAAGCCTCGCATCGAGCAGTCACAGGCGATGTTGGGATAAAGAGCCTTAAAATTTCTCTATAGCCAACGCTCAACCCAGGGTTCAGCAGGCCAACATCCATCAGGCACCATGTCGATAAAAGAGGTAATAATCGACACATTTTCTTGTTGTGTCGATAGAATCAACATAAACTTAGAAATCAAAAAATATGTCGAAATTATCTGGGAATTTGAACATGAGTTGGCAAGCAGAGCAGCCTTACAACCATCTTCCCTTATTACCGCCGAATCTCGACTTGATTGAGACCAGGGCAGTCTTAAAAGCTTGCATTACTGCTCGTGCGGCCCTGGCCGAGCTGAAACAGGCTGGAGAATCGATCCCCAACCAGAGTATGTTAATTAACCTGCTGCCTTTGCTTGAGGCGAAAGATAGTTCCGAGATTGAAAATATCGTCACCACAACAGATCAACTCTTCCAATTCTCTCAAGAAGATAAAGGAGCCGATCACGCAACCAAAGAAGCATTACGCTACAGAACGGCACTGTACCAAGGCTTTCTACAACTGGACAGAAAGCCGCTGTGCGGTGCTACTGCCATCGAAATTTGCAGTACGCTTAAGAATGCTGAGATGGATGTGCGAAAAGTTCCGGGTACAGTCATTGGAAACCAGGCCACTGGGGAGATCATTTATACCCCCCCTGTCGGAGAGCAAATCATTCGAGATCTGTTGAGTAACTGGGAACGTTTCTTACATGAGGAAGACGAAATTGACCCGCTGATCAAAATGGCGATAAGCCATTATCAATTTGAAGCCATTCATCCATTTTATGATGGAAATGGGCGTACTGGCCGTATTCTTAACGTGCTTTATTTAATCGAGCAGGATTTATTAACACTTCCGATTCTGTACCTCAGCAGATACATTGTGCACAACAAACAAGATTACTATCGTTTGCTAAACCAGGTCACTCAATCTCAGAAGTGGGAAGAATGGCTTTTATTTATGTTGCGAGGTGTTGAAGAGACCGCAAATTGGACCTGCGATAAAATTGCGGCCATCAAAGTACTGATGGAAAAAACGACAGAGTATATTCGAGAAGAATTGCCTAAAGTTTATAGCTACGAGCTGGTGCAATTGATTTTCGAGCAACCATATTGCCGTATCCATAACCTGGTAGAGCGCGGCATTGCAAAGCGCCAGACGGCTTCTGTCTACTTGAAGCAGCTTGTTGATATTGGTGTGTTACAAGAAGTCGCAACAGGCAAAGAGAAGTTGTTTGTTCACCCCAGACTCATGCAACTTATGACGAAAGATAGTAACGATATCGAATTCTATCGTTATTGAGCGGCTGATAAGCGTAAAAATTAATGGCCAATGACAGGGCCAATCGAGTAGATGGCTCCTGATGGAAAATATTGGAAACTCAGAATGAAAGTAGGACGCAATGACCAATGCCCCTGTGGCAGTGGCAAAAAATACAAGCGTTGCTGCATGGATACGACATCAAAGCATCATGCTGAAATATTCGATGACATCGCACAAACGGTGGCAATGAATCCGTACCTCACCATGGATGAGTTGAACCTTGTGACTCAACATAAAGTGGCTGAGCGTAACAACCGTCCGATTGAGGATTTTTGCGGCCTCACGCCAACGCAAATGGCCAACTGGCTGTATGCGCCGTTTAGCCAATTAGACTGGGTGAACATAAGCACGCCTGAGGACTTATCCACCAGCCCCGTAATGAGCTATCTGGCTTTAATTTTTGACCAGGCCATGATGCAAGACGGCTCGATAAAAGCAACAGCGAAAGGCAATCTTCCCGCCAGATTGGTTAAGCAAGCCAGTGAACTGTTACCTGAATTTGCCGTGGCGCAGTTTGAAACAGTGCCAAGCATTAGCGAGTTTGCCGGCAATAACGAAGATAAATTCAATGCGCTGCACTATACCCGCGTGTTGGCCCAGCTTGCTGGGATTCTGTATTTGAAGGGCGGGCGCTTTTATGTGAAAAAGGCGGCCCGGAAGCAATATCAAGCGCAGGGCATTACCGCTTTCTTTTTACCGGTGTTAGAGGCCGCAGTTAAGCAGTATAACTGGAGCTACCTGGATGCCTTTACTGAAGAGGTCGAGCTAAGAACATTTTGGGTGTTTATGGTGTGGCGCCTGCAAACCCATGGCTCTGTCGAGAAATTGACGGACGAAGTGTGCACAGCCTTTCCCGACCTGTTACAGCGTTTTGCAGATGATGACTTTTTTTCACCGCGGGATCAGCTGAGAGTGCTCATTGAATTGCGTTTTGTTGAGCGGTTTTTACAGTTTTGGGGTTTTGTCGCTGCTAATCCGAGAAGGTATGTCGATGGGGTTCGAGTGCCGCAAGCGGCGACGATACTGCCGCTGTTCACACAAAGCTTCCGGTTTTTTGGGGTTTAGCCAAGTAGGACTATAATCCTTTAAACCGGCTATAAGTGGTCAAGGTGTAAGTGGTCAAGTTTGCGCGAGTCATACTCCAGTGATACCATCCAGAACATGAAAATTGCCATATCACTTCCAGACCCTATTTTTGAAGCTGCAGAGCACCTGGCCAGGGAGATGCGCATCCCGCGTAGTCAGCTTTATGCCGAGGCGCTGGCTAGCTATCTGAGCACCCATGGTGGCGCGGCTATCACGGCCAAACTCGATGAAGTGCATGGGGCTGCGGCTGCACCGTTAGAGCCCGCTTTAGTAAACGCTCAAGCGCAAGTCCTCAACCATGAAGCGTGGTGAGATTTGGTGGGCTGCCTTACCAGACCCCACAGGTTCGGGTCCAGGTTTGCGGCGCCCAGTTCTTGTCGTTCAATCCAACCCTTTCAATGAAAGCAGAATCGCTACCGTAATCGTGGTTGTGGTTACGTCAAACCTTGTACTCGCAGAAGCTCCTGGCAATGTTCGGCTCAGTAAATCTGAATCTGGCTTACCCGAACCCTCTGTGGCCAATGTTTCTCAAGTTCTCACAGTTGATCGGTCCTTGCTCATTGAGCGTGTGCGAGTATTGTCAGGCAGTACTATTCAGAAAGTGAACGACGGACTTCGGCTTACTTTAGGCGTGTAAGCCACTAACCCTCGGCTGCAGTGGCTTCACAAAAAAAATGATCTGCGAACGTACTGGCTTTGATAACAAAACCGTGAACAAGGTCTTTGCGGGAGACCCCGGTGTGGCTATTGGCACTTATCTGAAAATAATGGCCGTGCTGGGCATGGTGAGCAATTTTTCCGAGTTGGCTGCGCACGATGAGGTGGGTATTAAGCTGCAAAACATCAAACTGCTGGATGGTGCAAAGTGAGCCGCCAAGTCGTTGAGGTCTACGCTTCCTGGGAGCCCATTGAGGCGCCTTTATTGCTTGGGCGGTTAACTTTCAGTGATTCTAACCGTGGTGGAGTGTTCAGCTTTGCCTACGACAAAGCATTTCTAAAATCAGCATACCGTTTGCAGATAGACCCGCTACTCACTTTGCACCGTGGCACAGCACCACACTTTTCTAACCAAGCGGTTTGATCGTATCGGTGCCAGGCGGATCCACTTTTCATCCGCCATGACTCAATTACAGTACTACGATGGTGAGCATTCTGAAGGAGCCAGTTACCTTGAAATTGCAGAGTTTCTTACCAAACAGGGTGCACAAACGAAGCAAGACGCTTTTAACCTGTAGCTACTCTCCGACGAAAAATGTGGGTAAAAAATCTATTCTATGTTCTGCACCTGCTCCCGCATCTGCTCAATCAACACCTTCAGCTCTACTGCATCCAGGGTAGTTTCGGCAACAATCGATTTAGAGGACAAGGTGTTGGCCTCGCGGTTCAGTTCCTGCATCAGAAAGTCCAGCCGTCGGCCAATCGGTTCGGACAGGCGCAGCACCCGCGCAACTTCATCAATATGCGTGCTCAGTCGGTCCAGCTCTTCATCGACATCGCTTTTCTGCGCCAGTATCACCAGTTCCTGCTCAAGCCGTGCCGGATCCAGTTCGGCTTTGAAGTCCTGCAGACGATTGCTGATAAGTTCCTGCTGCCGTTTCAGTATCTCCGGCATGCGGCTGCGCACCGAGTAGACAATTTCGCGCACCTGCTGCAGGCGTTTGCTGATCAGTGTGGCCAACTCAGCGCCTTCGCGTGCGCGGGCTTCGTTCAGATTACTCAGGGTCTCCTGAAACAGGGTGGCAGCCTGATTGCCGATGGCATCAAAATCGAGATTGGCCTCCTGCATGACGCCCGGCCATTTGAGGATTTCAGCTACTGACAGCGGGGCAGAGGAGAGATTGGTGAGCTCGGCAATCATCTGCGCGGTATTGCTGAGCTGTTCAACCAGCGCGGTATTGACAGAAATATCTTCAACACTGCGCTCGTTGGCCTGAAAGCGCAGCTGACATTCGACCTTGCCACGGCCTAGCGCCTTTCGCAGGCTGTCGCGCAGCGCAGGCTCCAGAGCGCGTAATGCATCGGGCAGGCGCAGCCCGGGTTCCAGATAGCGGTGATTAACGGAGCGTATCTCCCAGATTAAACTGCCCCATGGGTATTCCTGCTGTTTGCGCGCGAACGCAGTCATGCTCATCACCATACTACTACTCCTGATTTTCAATGTTCTCAGATGCAACCCAGGCTGCCAGCCGGTGCAGGCCGATAGTGCAAGCCGATAGTGTAACCTGATTTCATATCGCGACTCGCCATCGGCAGGCAGATCAAGGATAATCGGCGCACTTTGAATCGACCAGATCCGCAACATACCTTAGCAACACCACGTAAGAGGCAGACAGCACTATGCAAGTACAGCACCGACCCAGCCAGCGCAATCCCAATCAACTCCGCGACATCCGTCTGACTCGCAATTACACCAAACACGCCGAAGGTTCAGTGCTGGTGGAGTTCGGTGATACCAAAGTGCTGTGTACGGCATCGGTGGAACAGTCCGTGCCGCGCTTTCTGAAAGGCAGCGGCAACGGCTGGGTAACGGCGGAATACGGCATGTTGCCACGCTCGACTGGTTCGCGCATGGATCGCGAGGCGGTGCGAGGCAGCCAGGGCGGCCGTACCCAGGAAATCCAGCGTTTGATTGGCCGTTCATTGCGTGCGGCGCTGGACATGAAACTGCTGGGCGAGAACACCATCAAGATTGACTGCGATGTGATTCAGGCAGATGGTGGCACGCGTACCGCATCCATTACTGGCGGCTGTGTCGCTTTGTATGATGCGGTGGCCACCATGCTGGCGAAGGAGACGATCAAGACGAGTCCAATCAAACAGATGATCGCTTCGGTGTCAGTTGGCATTTATAAAGGTGTGCCGGTACTGGATCTGGATTACGCTGAAGATTCCTGTGCCGAGACCGACATGAATGTGGTGATGAACAGTCAGGGTGGCTTTATCGAAGTGCAGGGCACCGGTGAGGACGGGGACTTCAATTTCGCTCAGTTGCAGCAGATGATTGCGCTGGCAGAGGGCGGTATTGTTGAGTTGCTGGCAATGCAGAAACTGGCGCTTGGTGTAGAGTGAGCTGAGGCGCTTTGGTGTCGTGCGCTAAGCGTGGAGAGCTTACAACAAGCTCTCGGCAACAGGTGTCTAATTTAACTTACGGAGCAGGGAAGTATGGCACTGCAGGCCTTTCAGGAAGAATTTATTGAGTTCGTGATCAGCAACGGCATCCTGCGCTTCGGTGAGTTTACGCTCAAGTCAGGCCGCGTGAGTCCCTACTTCTTTAATGCGGGCCTGTTCAATAACGGCGAGGCGCTCAGCTTCATCGGGCGCAGCTATGCCGCCGCCATCAAGCACGCCGATATCCATTATGATCTCTTGTTCGGCCCGGCCTACAAGGGCATCCCGCTGGTGTCGGTAACCGCGGCGGCGCTGGCTCAGGAGTATCGGATCAACAAACCTTATTGTTTTAATCGTAAAGAAGCCAAGGAGCATGGTGAGGGTGGGCTGACTGTTGGTGCGCCTTTGCAGGGCAGGGTGTTGATTATCGATGATGTGATTACGGCAGGCACCGCTGTGCGTGAAGTGATGGCTCTGCTCAAGCAAACCGGTGCGCAGGCCGCTGGCATTGTGGTGGCGCTTGACCGTCAGGAGCGCGGCAACAACCGCTTGTCGGCGATACAGGAAATTGAGCAGGAGTATGGCATTCCGGTGATAAGCCTGATCAATCTGCAGCAGCTTATGGAATACCTGACAGTACAGAAAGACTCAGTGGTTGCGGCGAATTTGAACGCAGTTGCAGCGTATCGCAATGCGTATGGGGTTGATCCGGGGGCTTAACTAAAAACAGGCATCGCTTCGCTGTATGGGCGCAGCATATTCTGCTGCAGATAAAGCCACTGCTCATCCCAGCCTTCAGTCGGTGAGCGCTTAAACTCGCTGCGCACAAACTGCATCAGCCGTCCTTCTGCCGAGGCCAGCAGCAGATTCGCCATTTTCGCTGGCGAAATCGGCGTCTTCAGATTTTCACGAATCTGCGCTTCACGCAGAATCTGTTTAAGCTGTGCTTCCACCCGATCAAACAACTGCGTAATTCGCACCCTCAATCTTTCTGTTTCACCTGCCAGCGCGTCACCTGTGAGCAGGCGCGTCATACCAGGATTTTTCTCCGCGAAGGTCAGCAGCAGCGTCAGAATTTTTTCGCAACGTGCTGCGGCGGTGCTCTCTTCGGTAACAATGCGGTTGATGCGCACGAACAGCGTGTCTTCAATAAACGTGATCAGGCCTTCGAACATTTTCGCCTTGCTTGGAAAATGCCGGTACAGCGCCGCCTCCGATACACCAACTTCCCGTGCCAGTGCCGCCGTTGTTATGCGTTCACCCGGCCCGGCTTCCAGCATACGAGCCAGTGCATGGAGGATATTTTCTTTGCGGGAAATTTTCTGTTCAGTTGCCATAAAGCGCCTGGTATCTCTTTATTCAGTTTTCTGCGTATTAGTAATCAGAGTACCCACACCAACATTGGTGAATATTTCCAGCAACACCGCATGCTCAACCCGACCATCAACAATATGGGCGCTTTTTACGCCATGATTTACCGCGTCCAGAGCACACTGTATTTTGGGCAGCATGCCGCCATAGATGGTGCCATCCTCAATCAACTCGTCGACCTGTTCCGTGGTCAGTCCGGTTAATACATTGCCGGCCTTGTCCAGCACGCCGGCGATATTAGTCAGTAGCATCAGCTTTTCTGCATCCAACACCTTGGCAATTTCGCCTGCGACAGTATCAGCGTTGATGTTATAGGTGGCGCCATTGGCGTCAGCGCCAATTGGCGCGATTACCGGAATAAAGTCACTGTTCTCCATCATCTTTAGAACTTCGATGTTGATCTTCT
>JBDNGQ010000133.1:0-5346 GCA_041689205.1 Pseudohongiellaceae bacterium
TAACAGAGGCGGAGAGCTGAGTGACCCTGGATATATTGCTGGTTCTGCTGATTCTGGCGCTGGCTGTGCTGCTGTTCGCATCCAATTGGATCCGGATGGACGTTACGGCATTGATGGTGCTGTCGCTGCTGGCCTTAACCGGTCTGGTCAGTGCGGACCAGGCGCTGGCCGGTTTTAGTCATCCTGCGGTAATTACCATCTGGGCGATGTTTATCCTGAGCGAGGGGCTGACTCGTGCCGGCATTGCCGATGCAATTGGCAGGCGCGTAATCCGTATTGCCGGCGACAGCGAGATCAAACAGATTCTCTGCCTGATGCTGCTGGCGGGTACCCTTTCCAGCGTGATGAATAATGTGGGGGTAACGGCACTGTTGCTGCCGGTGGTGGTCGGCATCGCCCATAAAGTAAATATTTTCCCTTCCCGTCTGCTGATGCCCATGGCCTTTGGTTGCCTGCTGGGTGGTGCCATCACCTTGATTGGTACACCGCCTAACCTGCTGGTAAGCACGGCCTTGTTAGAAGCCGGCTTTGAAGAGTTCGGGTTTTTTGATTTCGCGCCGGTGGCGATTCCGGTGCTGCTGGCAGGCACCTTGTTTGTCGCGTTTATCGGTCGGCACCTGCTGCCGCGCACCGATACCCTCAGTCAGATTGGCGACAGCCGTGATCTGCGTAAGCTCTACAGTCTGCAAGAGCGAATCTTTGCGGTGCAGGTGCCCGAAGACTCTCTGTTAATAGGCAGAAGCATCAGCGAATCGGGGCTGTCGTCAGCGGCTGGACTGATGATCATTGCGCTGACACGTGCCGGTCAGACGCAGGCGCTGCCCGCATCACGAGTGCGTCTGCGGGCGGGCGATATTCTGCTGGCACAGGGGCAGCTCGATCGTTTCAATCGTCTGCGGCAGTGGTCTGAGTTGACCATTGAGCGCGAAGCACCGCTGCTGCACGATAAGCTGCTGGAGGATACCGGGCTTTATGAAGTGGAGTTGAACGTTGATTCAGCATTGCTGGGTGACAGAATTGTGCCGGCAGATTTTTTCGAACGGCATGGTATCTGGTTGCTGGCAATGCGACGCGACAAAATGATACGTCGGACCCGTCTTGCTGACTGGATACCGCTTGCTGGTGATCATCTGCTGCTGCAGGGGGAAGAAGCAGCGCTGAAAACGCTGCAGCAGAAATATCGTCTGCCGGATCCGGTAAACATGGATAAAAGCGCTGTGCTGGCACGCTACCATCTGGACGAGCGCCTGCTGGTATTAAAGGTGGCAGCCGATGCGGCGATGGCGGGCAGGACAGTTGGCGAGTCGCGACTCGGCAAAGCCTTCGATTTCCGTCTGCTGGCCATCTTCCGCGCTGGCGAATATCTGCGTCCACTGCCTGCTGATGAGTTGATCAAAGGGGCTGACCTGCTGCTGGTGCAGGGGCGTCTGGAAGACTTCAATCTGCTGCGGGGTCTGCAGCAACTGAATATTCTGGATGATGCGACCCCTTATATGCGGGTGTTTGAGCAGGGCGAGCTGGGAATGGTGGAGGCAACTATTCATCCGCATACCTCGCTTAACGGTCGCACCGTAATGGATCTTAAATTGCCGGAAACTTATCAGGTAGAAGTGGCGGCTATCTGGCGCGGTGGCAAACCGTATCGATCAGGTCTGGGTGAAATGCCTCTGCAACGCGGTGATGCGCTGCTGCTGGTCGGACCGATTAAACAGCTGGCACGGCTGAGCGCAAACCCGGATCTGATTATATTGAACCCGATTACCGCTAAACCGGTCGATAAAAACAAAGCGCCGCTGGCGATCAGCCTGATGCTGCTGGTGGTCGCTATCGCACTGTCCGGTCTGCTGCCGATTTCAGTGGCTGCAATCATCGGGGCTACGTTGATGGTGCTGACCGGCTGTCTGAGCATGGAGGATGCGTATAAGGCAATTCACTGGCGCTCAGTCTTTCTGGTCGCTGGCATGCTGCCGCTGGGCGCTGCAATGCATGACAGCGGTGCGGCGGTGTATCTGGCTGATGGCTTGCTGAACTTGATTGGACCCTACGGGCCGTGGGCGGTAATTGCGGGCTTGTACTTCGTCACTGTACTGGGCACGCTGGTGGTGCCAACCGTCGTGCTGGTGGTGCTGATGGCGCCGATTGCATTATCCAGCGCGGTTGCGATGGGTGTGCAGCCGCAGGCGGCAATGATTGCGATTGCACTGGCTGCTGCCGCTTCGGTTGCCAGTCCGGTTGCGCATCCGTCCAATGTGCTGGTGATGGGGCCAGGTGCTTATCGCTTCAGTGATTTTCTAAAACTGGGTTTGCCACTGACTTTGATTATTTTTATCGTGGCGGCAATTTTATTACCGATCGTTTGGCCACTTTGATCCATGTCGGTCGATTACGTTGTCGATAAGCGTTGCTGATAAACCTTTGTTGATCAACCCGCAGCAACAGGATCAGGTTGTATTGTTTTTGCCGCACTGAGCGCAGTAAAGGCCTGGTGCTGAGTCAGAAATACCTGGCCGTTCAGGTGTTCAAGAAAATCGCTGTTCTGCAGTGCATCCATCACCGGCCCTTTGACCTCAGAAAGATGAAAGCCGATATGCAACTCCAGCAGGCGATGATTGATTGCCTCCAATACTTCCAGCGCGCTGTAATCGATCTCATTCACGGCAGTACACATCAAAATGATATGGCGAAGCTGAGGCTTTTCGGCGATATTTTTATAGATCGTGTCTTCCAGAAAGGCCGCATTGGGGAAATACAGACTTTCATCAACGCGCAAGGACAGAATGGCTGGATCGGTTATCACCTTATGGCGTTTGATATTGCGGAAATGTTCGGTGCCGTCTATCTGTCCTACTTCAGCCATATGCGGTCTGGAGGTTTTGTAAAGATGCAGCGCAATAGAGGCGGCAACCCCAAGCAGCACACCGGCCTCAACACCCGCCAGCAGAGTGGTCAGCATGGTGATGGCTACCGCGATAAAATCTGAGCGGGAGTAGTGCAGGGTTTTTTTCAGGATTGAAAAATCCACCAGGCCCAGAACCGCAACAATGATGGTAGCGGCAAGTGTGACGCTTGGCAGCCAGGCCAGCAGATCAGTCAGATACAGGGCAGCCAGCGCGATACCGATAGCGGTGAAAAAGCCCGCAGCAGGAGTCTGGGCACCGGCATCAAAGTTCACCACAGAGCGCGAAAAGCCGCCAGTCACAGGAAATCCACCTGAGAAACCTGCAGCCAGATTAGCGCTGCCCAGGCCGATCAACTCCTGGTCGGAATCAATGCGCTGCCGACGTTTTGCGGCCAGCGTTCGGCCAACTGATACCGATTCAACATAGCCGATTATAGAGATCAGGATTGCAGGCATCAGCAGGTCCAGCCAGAGTTGAGGCGCAAATTCCGGTACAGACAGGACTGGCAAACCGCCGGCAAGCTGGCCAGTCAGCGCGACACCAAGCGCCTGCAGATCCAGTGACCAGGCAAGTACAGAGGTCGCAATCACCCCAATTACTGGCGCTGTTTTAGACAATATGCTAGCGCTTGATGCGCTCAGACCGGTTTTCAGCAACAGCGTCGGCAGCCCGCTGCGGGCCCAGAACAGAAACAATACCGTTGCCGTGCCGAGGATAATGGTAGGCACATTAATATCAGCCAGGTTTTGTGACATGCTGTATAAAAGGGCCGGCACATTGTCGCCGGAGCCTGAGATTCCCAGAATATACTTCAACTGGCTGAGCGCGATGATAATGCCTGAGGCTGTGATGAAGCCGGAGACCACCGGGTGAGAAAGAAAATTGGCCAGAAATCCCGCGCGCAGCACACCCATCAATATCAGGAAAGTGCCGGAGAGCAGGGCCAGAATAATGGCGGCCTGGGCGTACTCAACACCACTTTGAATATTCAGTTTTTCAATCGCGGCAGCGGTCATCAAGGAGGCGACTGCTACCGGCCCCACCGACAGCGTGCGACTGGTGCCAAAGACCGTGTAGGCCATCAGGGGCAGGATGCTGGCGTAAAGCCCGGTTTCCGGAGGCAGACCTGCCAGCAGCGCATAGGCCAGCGATTGCGGGATCAGCATGATGGTCACGATGACCGCCGCAATCAGGTCGCTGCTTAGATAATCACTGCGATACTCTCTGGCCCACAGCAGGCAGGGAAAGATGCTGCTCAGCTTCATGCGCGTTTTCCCCGCTCCTGATGGTCAGGCTTATGGTTGAGCTTTTTTGGAAGGCTTTACCATCCACTCATGGCCCTTCAGCATGCCATGCCAGTACACCGCGGGCAGGATGCTTTTTTTCAGAAACCAGGCTGCAGCAGTTGGTTCTGAACCATTAATGACCCATTTCGGAAAGGTTGGCTGCAGTTCACCACCATAGCCAAATTCGGCCAGCACTATTTTGCCGCGCTCTACGGTCAGCGGGCAGGAGCCATAGCCGTCGTAGGCATAGAAATCATGTTTACCCTGCATATCCGAGATGATATTGCTGGCCACAATCGGTGCCTGCTTACGCACGGCTGCAGCGGTTTTAGCATTTGGCGTATTGGTCACGTCACCCAGGCCCCAGATATTGGGATAACGTTTGTGCTGCAGGGTGTACTGGTCAACATCGACCCAGCCAGCGGCATCGGTCAAGGGGCTGCTGCGGATAAAATCTGGTGCAGTCTGCGGCGGACAGACATGCAGCATATCGAAGTCTGTTTCAACCTCGCTGACCGTGCCATCCGCATCAGTTTTTTTAAACCAGGCGGTTTTGGTCTCGCCGTTAACTTTTATCAGATTATGCGATAACAACAGTGAGGCCCGATATTTTTCGAGATAAGACTGCAGTGCCGGGACGTACTCTTTAACGCCAAACAGCACCGCACCGGCATTATAAAAACGGATATCGAATCTTTCGATTAAGCCCTGGCGCATCCAGTGGTCGGCCGACAGATAAAGGACTTTCTGAGGTGCCCCGGCGCATTTGATTGGCATCGGAGGCTGGGTGAACAGTGCTTTGCCGGACTTCAATTTCTGAACCAGTTGCCAGGTATACGGGGCAAGATCCGCGCGATAGTTTGAGGTTACTGAATTCTTACCGAGCGTTTCAGTCAGACCTTCGATGCCCTCCCAGTTCAGTTTCAAACCCGGGCAGACAATCAGGCGTTCATAGGACACGCGGGTATCGTCATCCAGCACCACAGCGGCGGCATCAGGCTCGAAGCTGGTGACCGCTTTTTTGATCCAGGTGACCTTGCGGGGCATGACCGATTTCATGGTGCGACGCGGTTCTTCGGGGGTGAAGACACCGGCACCAACCATGGTGAAGCCAGGCTGATAATAGTGATAATCAGCCGGATCGATAATCGCTATCTGTA
>JBDNGQ010000134.1:0-4318 GCA_041689205.1 Pseudohongiellaceae bacterium
GTCAGAAGCTTGCTTCAAGCATCGGACTCAGGTAATTTCTCGTGCCGGATTCAAAACCGAAAGCCATCGAGGTTGCTTCACTATGAACAAACCTTTCGTCGCAATTCTGATGGGTTCTCAAGCAGATCTTACCATTATGGAAGGGGCTGCCGATGTCTTTGATAAGCTGCAGATCAGCTCTGAAATTAAGATAACCTCCGCCCACCGCACGCCTGCAAATACACAGAATGATATTGCTGATGCGGAAGCACGCGGTTGCCAGGTATTCATATCCGGCGCAGGACTGGCTGCACATCTTGCCGGCACAACAGAGAAATCTGAATTTGCTGCAGATCAAACAGCGTCCTGTAGGAAAAGGTATGATATTGGTTGTGGCCTCTAAGTGGACAGCCAGACTATGCAGAAACACCTGTAACACCGGAGACAATAATGACCTCTACCGAATCACCGGCCCGCTTAGCGGCCGATCAAGTCAATGCAGAACAAATCCAGGAAGTAAAAACCTGGCTGCTGCAACTCCAGAACAATATATGTTCCGAACTGGCTCAAATAGACGGTAAAGAACACTTCAAAGATGACAGTTGGGAGCGTGATACCGGCGGCTCCGGAATTACCAGGGTAATAAGCAAAGGAGCTGTTTTTGAAAAAGGGGGCGTCAATTTTTCCCATGTCTTTGGCAAATCGCTGCCGCCATCTGCTTCTGCCACCCGTCCCGAGTTGGCCGGAAGATCGTTTCAGGCCATGGGTGTATCGCTGGTTATTCATCCTGAGAATCCTTTTGTACCCACTTCACACGCTAACTTCCGCTTCTTTATCGCCGAAAAAGCTGGCGAACTTCCAGTGTGGTGGTTTGGCGGCGGTTATGACCTGACCCCGTATTACGGCTTCGAAGAGGACTGTCAGCATTGGCACAGAGTGGCAAAAGCTGCCTGTGATCCTTTTGGTTCTAAGGTTTATACGCAGTTTAAAAAAGATTGCGACGACTACTTCTTCTTGAAGCACAGACAAGAGCCACGCGGCATTGGTGGGCTGTTCTTCGATGATTTCAATCAGCCCGGTTTCCGTAACAGTTTTGATCTGGTGCGCTCGATTGGCGATACCTATACCAAAGCGTATGGCCCTATCGTAGAGGCTCGCAAAGACCTGCCGTTTACTGAGGAGCAAAAGCAGTTCCAGCGCTATCGGCGTGGACGTTACGTAGAGTTCAATCTGGTTTACGACCGCGGGACTTTATTCGGACTGCAATCCGGGGTAGGCCGCGTCGAATCAATCTTGATGTCCCTGCCACCTGAGGTGAACTGGGTTTATGACTGGCAGCCACAGGCAGGCACTGAAGAGGCGCGACTTTACACTGATTTTCTTCGTCATCGAGACTGGGTGTGACAGCCCCCGCTGCCCATGATCGATATGCCGTAATGGGGCATCCGGTTGCGCACAGTAAATCTCCGTTGATTCACGGCTGGTTTGCACAACAAACCGGTCAGGCGCTCAGCTATACGGCGATTGATGTTGAGCCTGGGCATTTCACCCTTGCGGTGCATGAGTTTTTTGCTTCTGGAGGCGCTGGCTTAAACATCACGGTTCCTTACAAGGAGGCAGCCTGGCAGCTCGCGGAAGTGTGCAGTGAAACTGCAGAGCATGCCGGTGCGGTAAATGTCCTTTATAGGGATGAGCGTGGCCAGCTGCTTGGCGATAATACTGATGGTATCGGCCTGGTGCGTGATCTTGTGGATAATAATGGCGGTCTGATTAAAGGCAAAAGTCTGTTGATACTCGGCGCGGGGGGTGCAGTCAGAGGGGCACTGGCGGCTCTGGTCAGGCACCAACCTGCGCGCATAGTCATTGCCAATAGAACGATTGCCAAAGCAGAGGCACTGGCACGGCTATTTAGTGATAAAGCCGAAATTTCTGCTTGTCTGTATGAGAGCTTGAGCGAGCCCTTTGACTTGATTATCAATGGGACATCGGCTGGATTGCAGGGACAGATGCCCGTTTTGCCTGCTGACGTGATGGGCGCGGATACATGGTGTTACGACATGATGTACAGCGCGGCAGATACAGTGTTTCAACGCTGGGCAAAACAGCATAATGCCGCCCGAGCACTGGACGGTTTCGGTATGCTGGTTGAGCAGGCTGCTGAATCCTTTAATCTTTGGAGGGGGGTGCGACCAGTGACGGCTCCTGTGCTTGAGAAGCTGCGCCTCGAACTTGCGAAAACCTGAAGGCGTTGATTATTCAGCATATTCCTTCAGATAACGATTTTTCAATTCCACATATTTATTGGCGGCGTAGCTGAAAAATTCAATTTCTCCTGAGGTGAGTCTGCGTATCTGCTGCACCGGTGAACCAACATAAAGATAACCGCTTTCAAGTATCCGACCAGGCGGAACCAGACTGCCACCACCAACCACCACCTCTGATTCGACCACAGCTCCATCCATCACAATCGAGCCCATTCCGATCAAAACCCGGCTCCCTATCGTGCAGCCATGCAGCATCACTTTATGCCCAACCGTGACCTCATTGCCGATTGATGTTGCGAAACCTTCCGGATTAAAGGGACCGGCGTGGGTTACATGAATCACCGAACCGTCTTGGATACTGCTACGCGCGCCGATACGGATGCTGTGGATATCCCCGCGAATTACCGCCGTTGGCCACACTGAACTGTCATCGCCGAGCGTTACATCACCGATAACAATCGCGCTTGAGTCTATAAAGACGGCACTGCCGAGTTGAGGAACTGTTTTTTCAAAAGATCTGACTGCCATGAGAGTCCTGCTTTGATTTATCTGGATACCGGGAATAATTTCGCATCTAATGAGCGCACTATAGCGGTTACCATGCACGAAATGAAATGTCTCGCTGAAGCAGAAGTGCCACTACTATCGCTTGTTTCATGCAGAGGCCAGATATAAAAACCGTCTTGAAGTCCTTCAGACGGCAGCTTTGGAGGCATCTATGCAATCTGATTTAACCTTGTCCAATTCAGCACCCGATGAATTCAGTCCGCAAAATCCCCTGCTGAGCCTTGATACCTTGCCACTGTTTACTGCAATTAAAGCAGAGCATATTCAACCCGCTGTTGAGCATATTTTGCTGGCAAACAGGAAGCTGATTGCTGCGTTGATCACAGAGCCAAAAAATCTGTGTGACCCGGATTGGGATAGTTTGATGCACCCTCTTGATGATGCTGAAGACCGACTTGATAAAATATGGTCTACCGCGAGTCATTTGAACGGAGTGATGAACACTCCGGAAATCCGTGCGGCCTATGATAATTGTCAGCCACTGATTACCGATTATCATTCCGAGCTGGGACAGAACCAGCAGCTTTACCAATGCGTACAAAGACTGCACGACCGAACTGATGAGTTGCGGCTGGATACCTCACAACGAAAAATTATCAGTGATGTACTGCTTGAGTTCAGACTGGCTGGAGTCAGTCTTGATGAGGATAAGAAGCAACTGTTTATGGGGTTGGAGAGACGTTTAAGTAAACTCTCCAATGATTTCGGCAACAATGTACTTGATGCGACCAGAGCATGGTCAAAAAACATCACTGACGAAGCTGAGCTCAGCGGTCTGCCAGAGACAAGCAAAGCCGCAGCAAGAGAGGCAGCTAAGCAGAAAAAACTGGACGGCTATCTGCTGACACTGGATTTCCCCTGTTATTTTGCCGTGATGAATAATGCGGACAATGCAGTTCTGCGCGAGGAGATGTATCGAGCATTTGGCACCCGTGCGTCAGACCAGGACAGTTTCGCGGGTAAGTGGGACAATAAACTAAAGATTGATGAAATTCTTACCAGCCGTGCGCAACTGGCGACGCTGTTGGGCTATGACAATTATGCTGAGCTTTCAGTAGCCAGGAAAATGGCCAGCTCCGCGACCCAGGTCAGTGCTTTTTTGCAGGATCTGATCAGCCATAGCCATCCGGCCGCATTACGGGAATATGCTGAATTGGAAGCTTTTGCGCGCGAGAAATACCAACTAAGTGAACTAAATGCCTGGGACGTCTCGTATTACGGTGAGAAGCTGCGCAAGCAGAGTTTCGATGTGTCGCAGGAAGAACTGCGGGTCTACTTCCCTGTGGATACAGTCAAGCAGGGCTTGTTTGAAATTGCTAACCGGTTGTATGGTGTCGAAATAGCAAGAAACAGCCGTGCTGACGTCTGGGATGAACTGGTTGAATTTTACGACATCAGCCGCGATGGTCAGCCCGTCGCCTCTTTCTACTTCGACCTCTTTACCCGGGAAGGGAAACGAGGCGGGGCATGGATGGCTAGCTGCCGGAATCGCCGACAGGTGGAGTCAA
>JBDNGQ010000135.1:0-1653 GCA_041689205.1 Pseudohongiellaceae bacterium
AGATTGTCGGCCATCTCGACGGCACGCGTATGGATTGTTCCTCCCTGGGCTGGCACGCCGAACCTGTCGAACTTGGCCGTGTCGACCTTGTCACCCCGTCGGGCAATCAGCTGCGTTTGAATGTCGAACTGCCGCAGGCCAGAACGGTTCCATTTCTTGGCCTCGGACGCGGCAATATCATCGCCATTGCCAACCGCGACCAGGCCATTGATCTGACGGTGGAGCAGGAAGGCGTCCTGTTCGCAACCTTCACGCCACTCACTGGTGTCATCAGGATTGCCAATGGCGGAATCGACCAGCGCTGGGTCGACTCTTTGGGAGTGGACAGGACCAAGGCTTTTATCGACGGCGACTATATAGTGGGGGTAGCACGCTCGACCCAAAATATCCTGACCGGTGCGGTGGCGGCAGTGCCTACTCAATTGTTGAAGCAACGTACTCTGGAGTTTGCGATGCTGCTGGTGCCCCTCGGCCTGGTTACCGGGCTTGTGCTGACCGCACTCGTGATTCAATTGGCGCGACAGTTTATGTCGCTGTCCAACCAGATTAAACTGGGTCTGAAACGCAATGAATTCTTTCTGGAGTACCAGGCGATTGTGGATCTGCAGACAGGGCAATGTATTGGCGCAGAGGCACTTATTCGCTGGCGCCGCAGCAATGGTAACGTGTCGCTGCCCGATGAATTCATTCCAGCAGCTGAGTCGTCCGGGGTTGTCGGGCTGCTTACCGAGCGGGTAATTGCCCTGGCGAAGAAGGACATGCCCGCCTTCCTGCAGCTGAACCCCGCTTTCGATCTCGCCATCAATCTTTCCGCAAGTGATCTGCAATCGGACAATATCCTGCGCCGGTTGCAGGAAATTCCGACCGGCAGCAAAGGCAGCGTTACCGTGGAAGTGACGGAGAGAGTGATGCTTGAGCCTGAAATTGCTGGTAAACGCATTAAGGCGATGCGTGACAGTGGTCTGCGCGTGGGAGTGGATGATTTTGGAACTGGCTTTAGCAGCCTCTCCTATCTGGAAACCATGCGCTTCGATTATCTGAAAGTTGACAAACTCTTTGTGGAAGCTATAGATACCAGCGCGGCCACCAGTCGTGTTGTGCTGCATATCATCGAGATGGCCAGAACCCTGCGCCTGGATGTGATTGCAGAGGGCGTGGAGACTCGCGCTCAGGCTGACTACCTGCGCGCGCAAAATGTGCATTATGCCCAGGGCTGGCTGTTTGGCAGGCCAGTGGAGGCTAAGCAGTTTCTGGCCAGTTATGTAACGGAGTCGCCAGTGATGCAGGCTGGTTGATTGTTGCTCTGATCACATGCTGGCGATATTCAGTTTTCTACTAACAAAAATCCCGACAACTCCAGCAGTTTTTCCCGCGTCAGGATCCCGCTGTGAGCAGTAAAACTGTGATCTTTGGCATAAAAGTAGCTGCGCGGCAGTTCACCGTGCCAGCTCGGGTCGATGCTGAAGCGCAGGCGCTCAACAAAGGCATCGGCAAACATCCATGAATCGATCACATCCAGGGCATGTTCCTCAAGAATATAGATGGCTTCCTCGCGTTGCTCGATCGAATCGGTAGAAATAAGTACCAGCGGGAAGGACGGATTCTGCCTCTTCAGTTCACCGAGCATCTCCAATTCTACCCTGCAGGGCAGGC
>JBDNGQ010000136.1:0-2914 GCA_041689205.1 Pseudohongiellaceae bacterium
CGCAGCCCAGAAAAATCATAAAAACTGCCAGCTCCTGTTACGGTTTCGCCCATTAGATCACCACCAGTTCTGCTTGCAGACTGCCTGAACGTTTGAGCGCTTCAAGAATTGCAATCAATGCAGATGGTGTTGACCTTACCTGATTGAGGGCATCGACAATATCTTGCAGTTCTACGCCACCATCAAACACAAACATGGCCCCGATCTGTTCATCTATATCTATATCGGCATCTTGAACGCCAACTGTAATACCATCACTGAATGGCTGTGGTTGACTTACTGCATTGAAAGCAGTGACACGAACGCTGAGCGTGCCATGCGACACTGCGGCAGCGGTTACCCGCACTGACCGGTTAATTACGACTGTGCCAGTACGGGAATTAATCACCACCCGGGCAGTGGGCTCGCCAGGGTTAATTTCCATATTTTCCAGATCGCTGATAAAGGCTATTTTTTGTACCGGATTGCTGGGCACAATTACGGCAACCGAAACGCTGTCAAGAGGCATAGCAGTGCCCGCGCCGTACAAATTATTAATGGCCGAGGTAATGTTATGGGTGGTGGAGAAATCAGCATCCCGGATGTTAAATATGATATGACTTGCATCTTCAAAAGGTGACTCGATAATGCGCTCAACGGTGGCGCCATTAGGAATTCTGGCGGAGGTGGGTACTCCGATTTCCACGCTTGAACCGGCGCCGGAAGCGCTTACACCGGTGACCGACAACGGCCCCTGACCCAGTGCGTATACCTGACCGTCGATGCCGCGCAGCTCAGTGAGAATCAGATTGCCCCCGCGCAGACTTGAAGCCGTTCCGATAGCCGATATATTTAGATCAATACGCTGGCCGGGTTTGGCAAAAGCCGGCACTTCAGCAGTAACCAGTACCGCAGCGATATTGTCGGTCTGCAGTGACTGGTTGGCATTCTGGCGAGCCAGTCCTACTAGGCTGTCGCCAAGATCGAATTCACTGACAGGCCCATCAACACTTACGCCGAGCCCCGATAACAGGGCGCGCAGGCTCTGGCCGGTCAGCTGCAGGTCTTTGCCATCTCCGGTGCCTGAGAGTCCGGCCACCAGGCCATAGCCGATCAGTTGATTACTCCGCACGCCGGCGATATCTGCCAGATCTTTTATCCGGTCAGCGTAGGCTGGGCCGATCAGTGATCCCATGCATAGTGTTAACAGGGTAATAATTCGCAATTTCATATAAGTCATCCTTTAGAAAGGCCAAATGCCGAAGAGGGTGCGCAAGCCGATGGGTACTTTTACAGCCCGCGCCAGATCGCCTGAGCCACTGTAGGAAAATTGAGCATTGGCGATGCGACGGGAAAGAACGGTATTATCCGGTTGAATATCTTCAGGTCGGATGACTCCTTTCACATGAATAGTTTCGGTGCCTTCAGTCAGCGTGAGCTGTTTCTCGCCGACTATGATTAGATTTCCATTCTGCATCACATCCACGACCACAGCCGAGATTGAACCTGTTAATGATGCAGATTGACCCGCTGTGCCTGAGCCGGAGCTGGAAAGAGTCGACCCCGATGCGGGTATGCCGGTGAAAAAGCGGTCACGTGGAAATATAGCGCCAGCCTGATTAGTGCCAAGCAGATTATTTGATGTTTCGCGCTCCGCGGTCAGCCCGGAAGTTCGAGATGCCTGGGCTGTTTCATTGAGGACGACAGTAATTATGTCGCCTACCTTGACGCTGCCACTTTGATAAAGGCGTCGGCTCGGATACAGACCCACACCGTTGTCCATAATGGATCCGGTACTCACTCTTTGGGGGGCAGGTATTGACGGGTAAACAAGCTCAAAATCTGAACTCAATGTTGAGCTGGCGGGGTTCATCCCGGCGCAGGATCCCATCGCTGACATTAGCAGTAGCGCAGCTAATCGATTGGTATGTAGCATAATATTGCCCTTACAAAAGATTATTACAGATTATTGTTGAGGAATTTCAACATGCCGTCTGCTGCAGCAATGGCTTTCGAGTTGATTTCGTAAGCACGCTGGGTTTCAATCATATTGACCATTTCTTCAACAATGTTGACGTTTGAAGCTTCCAATGTTCCCTGCATCAGAATTCCGGCGCCTTGTTCACCAGGGATATTAACGACTGGATCCCCACTGGCATTGGTCTGTGACAAAAGATTGCGACCGATAGCCTGCAAACCAGCGTTATTGACAAAGCGGGTAAGCTGCAATTGACCAATTTGAACGGCACCGCCGCCGGCTGCCAATTCCGCTGTTACGGTGCCGTCCCGGCCAATAGTGATGCTGGCTGCATCTTGTGGGATGGTAATGGCGGGCACAATCGCTTCGCCGGAGGATGTTACCAGCGAGCCGTCGCTGGATAATTTAAGAGAGCCATCACGGGTGTAGGCAGTGGTGCCATCTGCCTGTTGAACAGCTAGGAAGCCATCGCCTGCAATTGCAAGATCCAAAGAATTTTCTGTGGAAATCATATTGCCCTGACGATGTACTTTCTCAGTTGCGACCACTCGGGTACCGGTGCCAAGCATCAGGCCGGTTGGCGTTTGAGAATTCACGTCAGCCTGTGCGCCCGCCTGCACAATACGCTGATAAAGCAAGTCTTCGAACATGGCGCGGTCTTTTTTGAAACCAGTTGTGTTCACGTTCGCCAGGTTGTTGGCAATAACCGTCATCCGCATCGATTGTGCGGTCAGTCCAGTTTTTGCTACCCACATTGAAGCATCCATTTGCGTCCAGCCTCTTATTTCAATTCATTATCTATAATGTGTTTTGTTAGCGAAGACTCATCATTCTTGCGCCATCTTTATCAATTTCTTCGGAGCTCTTAATCACCTTCATTTGCATTTCGAATGAGCGATATAAATCAAGCAGACTGACCATCACTTCAACTGGATTCACATTGCTGCCTTCAAGCGC
>JBDNGQ010000137.1:0-11956 GCA_041689205.1 Pseudohongiellaceae bacterium
CGGACCAGGTACGGCGTTCTACGGGTCCAACGCTGTTCACGGCATGATCAATGTATTGCTGCCACGCCCACAGGCTGGCGGTGAAGTCACCATGGAATTCGGGCCACGTGGCTCATTAAGAGCCAACAGCCGGATTGGTTTCGAGAACGATAATTTCAAACACCTGTTTATGATCAATGGTACCAATGAAGTTGGCTATCGTCCCGACAGCGGAGTTGATCAACAGAAGCTTTCCTGGCTTTATGAACACAGCACTGCTGGAGGCGTTAATCTGGAGGGTGGTTTCACTGCGACCAACCTGAACCAGGAAACTGCTGGCTTTATTGAAGGTACTGACTCCTACAAAGACAGTACTCTGCGTCGCCAGAATCCAAATCCAGAAGCTTATCGCGATAATCAAAGCCTGCGCGCCTGGACGCGTATCAGTAAGAAACTCGATTCTGACTGGGAACTGGTGCTGACCCCTTATTATCGTAAGGCGGATCTGAACTTCATCCAGCACTTCCTGCCTGGCCTGCCCACTGAAGACAATGAACACCAAAGCTTCGGCGCGCAGTTTGCTGCTTATAAAACTTTTTCCGCACAGTCCATGCTGGCATTAGGTCTGGATGCGGAATCGACCGACGGCAGTCTGTTACAACAGCAGCGTTTTCCAACTGTCGGTTCTGCCGCCCTGAGAGCACAAACGCCAGTGGGTAAACATTATGATTATGATGTTGATGCCACGCAGCTGGCTCCCTTTGCACACTACCAGCAGTACTGGGATAACGGCTTTGATATTTCACTGGGCCTTCGTTACGAGCGCATGGAATACGATTACGATAATAATATGCTGACCGGCCGTACCCGCAATGATGGCACCGTGTGTGGATTTGGTGGCTGCCGTTACAACCGCCCGGCTGACCGCACTGATACTTTCGCCAACTGGGCACCAAAACTTGGTATCCGTTATCAGTTCAATGACTCGCACAATGTACAGGCACGGGTTAACAAGGGATACCGGGCTCCCCAGGCGACTGAATTATACCGTCTGCAAAATAATCAGAGCGTCGCGGATCTGGATGCAGTAGAGATCGACTCTTACGAAATTGGTTTTGAAGGCGCTCAGAATAACTGGCAGTACGGCATCGTTGCCTATCTGATGGATAAGGATAATGAAATTATCACCGACAGCGCCCGCATCAATTTGAATGACAGCCATACCCGTCACAAGGGGATTGAACTCAGCGGTGGTCTGCAGTTGAATGAACAATGGCGGGTACAGGGTGCTTACAGCTTTGCCAGACACACCTATGAGAATGATCAGTTCTCCGGCGGAAGAAATATCAATGGTAATGATGTGGACACGGCGCCAAGACGTTTCGGCAGCTTTCAGCTGCAATGGCGGCCTTCAGATGTTCTGCTGACTGAACTGGAGTGGGTATCCATGGGTCCGTATTATTCGAATCCGGAGAATACCAGCCGCTATGATGGTCACGATATTTTGAATGTGCGCGCACGCTGGCAGGCTTCGTCGAATCTGGCGCTGTCCGTGAACCTGATGAATCTGACAGATAAAGCTTACGCTGAACGTGCTGATTTTTCCTTCGGCAGAGATCGTTATTTCCCGGGTGAGCCACTGCGGGCATTTCTCTCCGTTAACTGGAAATTTGACTGAGCTGCTGGTTTACTGAGTCTGTTGCTGAGTCTGATCTGGGGAACTGGCTCGTTCACGACAATGCCGGTTGCGTCTTACGTGACCGGCATTTTTGTTTATAATCAAAAAGTCTGCAGCAACCTCTGAATAACACTACGATCACTCTGACCTGGAGTTTTTCAGAGGCTCCCCAGGTTCATCGTTCACTACTTTTTCGAGGTCTCACGCAATTAAATCCCTTGCCGAACAGTTTGCGATAAACCCGCAGATCAGCATTGAGATGGCTGGATCAGATCCCTGGCTGTTAAAGCTGCTGCGCTATTTTGTGCAGCAGCGCGGTAAACCCGCTGCTGCGATTATTCATCCTGATACCCGTATCAATGAATCCTTCAACGATCTCAATGCTGCCGCCAATTATCGGCAGGCGGCCGTGCTGATTCCGGTAGTGCGCCCGGCGCCTGGTCAGGACAGCAGTATTATTCTGACAGTGCGCACTGATAATCTGAGCAGCCATGCCGGACAGGTAAGTTTTCCAGGCGGCACCGTGGACGAGGAGGATACTGATCCGGTCCATACGGCTTTACGCGAAAGTGCCGAGGAGATTGGGCTGAGGCCTGAATCTGTGCAGATTATCGGGCAACTGGGACAGATATTACTGCCTTCTGGTTTTTGTGTGACACCAATAGTTGGACTGATCGAGCCAGGAGTCCTGTTTATCCCCTCGCCACGTGAGGTTGCTCATATATTCCAGGCACCCAGCTCACTGCTGCTGAATCCAGGTCAGTACCAGCGCAAAATGATGACCTGGCAGAACATTGAACGTCATGTGCTGGAATTACATTTTGAGCAGCATCGCATCTGGGGTGCGACTGCAACTATTCTGCATCATCTGGGCTCAGAGCTTGAAAGAATTGATGCTGACATTCAGCTGAACAGTTCGCTCAGGTAATTGGCTATAGTCTGTTCTGCGCGGCGGTTAGCCTGTTCACTGAAGACGGTGCCAAAATCAGGATTATCGGCCGCCGGATTAGTAAACGCGTGTTTAGGGAGCCTCTGAATAACTCTATGGTCACTCTGGCATGAATTTTCTTGTTGGCGAGATCTCCCTGACCCAGAAGGCCATGCACGCTGACCGCTCCCTTGACATCAGCCCCGGCGCGGGCCAAGTCAAGAGCCGCCATGCCACCAAAACAATAGCCCATGACTGCAATATTATCGGCACCCTTCAAGCATTACGTCGCCATCCTGGTACTTAATGCAGGCCGTCTTCAACATCGTTTATCTTTATGCCTGCAGCAGTTCGGTGACAGGTTAAACGAAGATTTAATCAGAGTTTTTCGAGGATCTTCTCTGCACTGCTGACATCGACACCGCCTGCGGGTTCAACGGCCAGGTGTTTGACCACACCATCCTCAACGATCATCGAAAAACGCTTGCAGCGCATGCCCATGCCATAGCCGGTGGCGTCCATCTCCAGGCCCAGTGCTTTGGTAAACTCGCTATTGCCATCAGCCAGCATCACCACTTCATCTGCATTCTGGGCTTTGCCCCAGGCATCCATAACGAATGCATCATTCACGGAGATACAGGCGATAGTATCGACACCGCGTGCTTTGATTTTATCGGCATTGACCACAAAGCCGGGCAGGTGAGCTTTTGAACAGCCCGGTGTAAAAGCGCCGGGTAAACCAAATAAGATGACTTTTTTGCCCTTGAACAGTTCGTCAGAACTGAGGTTCTCGGGGCCTTCTTTGCCCATGACTTTAAAGGTACCCGCTGGTAATTTATCGCCTTCTGCTATGCTCACGGTGTTGCTCCTTGCTTAATATTGGTGAAGAAATGATCTTAACAAATTTATGATACGCTTTTCTATCTGGAAAAACCCTCTCTGGCTAAACCCTCTCTGACTGAACCCGGTTGGAGCCAAGCCGGATGTGACGAATAAACCCTGCTGCCCGATCTGCTAGTCGCTGAGCTGCAGGTCAGCTCTGATGATTTGATCAATCCAGTCCGCATGCAGCGAGACACGTTCGTAAACGCCCACCGCACCATACAACCCTTGCCTACGTGGCAGTTCACCCTCGCGCTGCAGTTCCCCCACCGCAATCCCTGCAATCTGCCAACCCTGTTCTGTCGCCAGCAATGCTGGACCGCCACTATCGCCAAGACCGGGCAGGCCTTCCAGATCAATTGCCTGGCTGCCAGCCTCCCGTGGATCATCAAAAGAAAAGCGCAGGCGATGATTGCTGGAATCAATTGTATTCCGGGCAACGCGGAATTGGCCGTCATCGATATCAATCCCCTGGGTGCCGATGCCGAAAAAACCCCAGCCCAGCAGGGTGACAATTTTATTGTGCTCATCCTGGTCACGATACAGCGCCAACGGCTGCGGCATCTCCACTGCCTCGTGTAAACGCAGCAATGCCAGATCGACCTCCTGACCGCTCTGTCCGTAAGGCTCTGCATACGCAGGATGAATGCGGATACTGTCGATTGATCTCTGCTGACCACCAATGCGCACCCCATAGTTCTGTCCGGCAGCTAGAGTGCGCGCCAGCGGAGTTTCTTCCGTGCAGTGTGCCGCAGTAATTGCCCACTGCGGGTGAATCAGTGTCGCCACACAAATTTTGCGCTGAGCCCGCTGTTCAAGATAGAACACTGCCGGGAACTGCGACTCTCTGGCACTGTGGCGCGCATATCCAGTATCATGGCGAATCACGATTGCCTGAACGCTGGTGCACATCACCACCATAGCCAACACGATCAGTGTGGCTGGACAAAATTTATTAGTCATAATTTAATTTTTTGCTCTTCAATCCGGTCATTAATATCTCTTCGCACACAGGATCAAGCTCATGAAAGATCAGGAAAAAACTTCAGACAGAGAATACGAATCATCGGGGCTTTATCCCAAAGAAGGTAAACCTTTCCGCCTGGTTGCTTTGTTACTGACTCTCTCCGGGGTAGTAATTTTTCTGGCGATCGCTGCTGCTGTACTGAACTTTGTACTTATCTAACGGCGGAAACGACGGCGCAATTTTGGCGGTTCACGTTTTTTGTTCAATGTCTTGAAGACGGTATACAAACGATAAATGATCACCAGCGCGGCAACTATGACAAAGGCCAGGATGCTGACGGTAAGCCACTGCTCGTGAGTCCATTGCCCTGAATTCAACCATTGCTCAAGCATACTGTCGCCTCACTCCTGGTTCGTCATCAGCGCAACCAGCTCTTCGATCGCTCTGGCCCGGGCCCGCGCATCATTAAGTTCCAGCAGCGCCTGCTTGCGCTCCGAGGGAATCGGCAGCAACTCGCTCAGACGCCAGCCGATTTCACGCAGATCAGCATAATTGACGATCAGCTTAAGATGCTCTATGGCAGGATGCTTCATCAGTTCCTGTAATAAGTGAACCAGAGATTCATCTGGCTGATCAACCGGAATTTCATCCTGGTCGCTGTAGTCTGTCTCCGCGAATTCCACCTTCGCCATCAATAACTGATCGTCCTGAGCCCAGCAGTCCTGCACGGTGAATTTGTGCACGCCCTCAGCGGTTACACCAAGAAGCCCATTCGGCAAAGCATCCCAGTCTACAATTCTGGCGTAGGTGCCGGTTCGATGAACTGTCTGTTGAGCACCGGCTCCAGCGCTTCCATGACCTTCCTTGAGCAGACAGACCCCAAAGCCGGTATCAGTCTGCATCGCACGCTTGACCAGATCGATATAACGCGCCTCAAAAATCTGCAGGGGCAGGCGGCCCCTCGGAAACAACACCGATTGCAGCGGGAACAAAGGAATAACGTCCAGTTTGATCATAACGCCGCCAGTGCAGTAAGCAGTTTTTGATGAATGCCGCCGAAGCCGCCATTACTCATGATGACGATATTGTCTCCGCTTCGGGCATGTACGCGCAGGTGCTCAACAATCTCAGCCACCGATTGAAATACCAATGCAGGCATTTCACTTTGCGCGACGACTGCATCCAGATCCAGACCACCGCCACCTGGCTGCATCCACAGGGTCAAATCAGCGAAACGACAGGCCGCTGCCAGTTCCTGCTTATGAACACCCATCTTCATTGTGTTAGACCTGGGCTCTATCACCGCGATAAGACGCTGCCCGACCTGCTGCTGCAGTCGGTTTGCCATGCCCTGTAAGGTTGTTTCAATCGCGGTGGGATGGTGGGCAAAGTCATCATAGACTCTAATGCCAGCCACCTCTCCAAGAAGTTCCATACGGCGCTTTACACCCTTGAACTGCAACAATGCTTCAGCGGCAGTACTCAATTCCACACCCACATGATGCGCTGCGGCAACAGCCGCCAGTGCATTGCTGACATTATGCAGACCGGTCAAGTCCCATTGCACACTGGCGCTGGCCCGCTTGCCATCGGCCGCAGTCTTGGTCAGCGTAAACCTGCTGCCATCCTGACTGCCCAATTCTGCCTGCCAGCTGATGCCAGCATCTTGTGGCTGCTGCGCTGGCGCGACATCAAAATACTGCAGCTCACTCCAGCAACCCTGGGTCAGCACTTCCTGCAGATTTTTGTCAGTGCGCGGGCAGATAATCAAACCGTTGCCCGGGATAGTGCGAATCAAATGATTGAACTGCCTTTGAATAGCGGCCAGATCGGCAAAAATATCAGCATGATCAAATTCGAGATTATTCAGAATGGCTGTGCGCGGCGAGTAGTGTACAAACTTCGACCGTTTATCAAAAAAGGCTGAGTCATATTCATCAGCTTCCACCACAAAAAAAGCGGAACCCCCCATATCGGCGGATGCAGGAAAATTGCTGGCAACACCACCAATCAGATAACCGGGTTGCAGTCCTGCGTACTCAAGAATCCACGTCAGCATTGCGCTGGTGGTGGTCTTACCATGGGTACCCGCAACCGCCAGTACCCACTTTCCTTTCAAGGCATAGCGCGCCAGCCACTCCGGTCCGGAACAATAATCCAGGCCCTGGTTCAACACATATTCAACCGCCGGGTTGCCGCGTGACATGGCATTGCCGATAACCACCAGATCCGGATGCGGTTGCAGATGAGCGGCTTCAAAGCCCTGCTGCAGCGCAATGCCCTGCTGTTCAAGCTGAGTGCTCATCGGCGGATAAACATTGGCGTCCGAGCCACTGACCGTGTGCCCAAGCTGTTTCGCCAGCACTGCCAGACTGCCCATGAAGGTGCCGCAGATTCCTAATATGTGTATATGCATTGCCTGTCTCTTGCTAAGCTCAGCGGCTACTGTATCAAAAAGGCTTTGGCGCCGCAGGTGATTAATGACATCGCATCGGGAAAACTTCTGGCACTTCTCCAATCAGATTTATCGCCGTCCGGGCGTGGCCGAAACCTGTCTGGATTTGCAGCACAGCAAAGGCGCGGATGTTAATCTTTTATTATTTGCCTGCTGGTACGGGGTCAGCCGGGGATTGTTGCCTGAGGAATTAATTGAGCGCTCACTGGATTATTCTCAGCGCTGGTCGAGCAACGTTGTGGTGCCGCTACGACAGGCTCGTACCTGGATGAAACAATCTGAAGTACTGTTGTCCGATAACAGGGATGTCGATTTATGTATGCAACAATATCGGCAGTTACGACAACAGATAAGAGCAACCGAATTGCAGGCTGAGCATGTTCAACAAACCCTGCTTGAGTCGATGCTGGATGATTCGCAGGTTAAGGCAAAACTGGACTGTGATGAAGTCACTCAAGGGCAGCATGTGCGGACCAATCTGCTGCGTTACCTGCCCGCACAGACCGATCCTCAAATCTTAAAATTACTAAGCGACAATGCCGTGGCCATTCATCACTCCTGATTCGAGCCACTGCCCGCAGCGAACCCCTGCCAGCGTTTAACCATCCCCGGATCGATATCAAACAGATCCAACACCCGCCCGACACTGTGATTGATCAGATCATCAATGGTCTGCGGATTGTTGTACAGTGCCGGCATTGGTGGCGCTATTATCGCGCCCAGTTGGCAGGCTTTAAGCAGCAGTTCACAATGTCCTGCATGCAGCGGTGATTCCCTTGGCATCAGCACCAGACGGCGCTTTTCCTTCAACACCACATCAGCGGCTCTGACCAGCAGATTATCCGCATAGGAATGTACGATGCCTGAGAGGGTTTTCATCGAACAGGGCGCAACAATCATCCCGTCAGTTCGAAATGATCCGCTGGAGATGCTGGCCGCCATGTCTTTAACGGAATGGGTGTGATCTGCAAGTGCTTTGACATCGCCAATCTGCCAGTCCGTTTCAATCGCAATATTTAATTTCGCCGACGTGGTCAGCACCAGATGCGTTTCCACCTCGGCGACTGTTTTTAGAATTTCCAAAAAACGGATGCCATAGATCAATCCGCTGGCTCCTGACATCCCTATAATAAGTCGTTTCATTGTACTTCTGTGCTCCATGTTTACTGCGCGCTCGTTGCCTTGCCTTCCAGCAAAGTTGTAACATTATGCCCCTGTTGATCCCAAATCTCGATAGCAAGCAGAAAAACCAGGCTGCCTCAAGCGCTGCCTCAAGCCCAAGGATGCCCGCCAATGGCCAAAGCAAATCTTTTTTACGCCCAGTCCGGTGGCGTCACTTCCGTTATCAATGCCAGCGCCTGCGGTGTTATTGAGACTGCCCGGCAGCATAAAACTCAAATCGGCAAGATCTATGCAGGGCTGAACGGCATCATCGGTGCTTTGCGTGAGGACCTTATCGACACCAGCAAAGAGTCGGCAAAAACGATAGCCGCATTACGTTATACACCCTCCGGCGCTTTCGGTTCCTGCCGCTATAAGCTCAAAAGTTTTGCTGAAAACCAGGCTGAGTATCTGCGTTTGATGGAAGTATTCAAGGCCCACGATATTCGCTATTTCCTCTACAACGGCGGCGGCGATTCGCAGGATACTGCCAACAAAATCTCTCAGTTCAGTCTGCAGCAGGGCTTCCCGATTACCTGCATCGGCATCCCAAAAACCGTGGATAACGATCTGCCCATAACCGACAACTGTCCTGGCTTCGGATCAGTAGCCAAATATGTCGCCGTCTCTATTCGGGAAGCAGGGCTTGATGTTGCATCCATGTGCGAAAGCTCCACCAAAGTGTTTGTGATGGAAGTCATGGGCCGACACGCCGGCTGGATTGCCGGTGCTGCGGGTCTGGCTGCCGAACAGGAAGGAGATGCCCCGCATATTATTCTGTTCCCGGAAATCGCCTTCGACAAAGAAAAATTTCTGCGCAAAGTTAAACAGTGCGTCAATCGTTATGGGTACTGTGCGATTGTGGTTTCCGAAGGAGCCAGCTATGAGGACGGCAGTTTTCTGGCCGACGCCGGCGGTAAAGATGCCTTCGGACATACGCAACTGGGAGGCGTGGCACCTTTCATCGCTTCGATGATAAAACAGGAACTGGGCTACAAATACCATTGGGCAGTTTCAGATTATCTGCAACGCGCTGCGCGCCACATCGGTTCGGCGACTGACGTTGAACAATCGTATGCCATGGGGAAAGCCGCTGTGGAATTTGCGCTCGCCGGCAAAAATGCGGTGATGCCGACAATCGTGCGTAACGCAGGCAAAAAATACAGCTGGCGTGTTGGCGAGGCAAAATTGTCAGATGTCGCTAACGTTGAGAAAACCATGCCGCGTGATTATATAAGCAGCGATGGCTACAGCATTACCGAAAAGGCGCGCGCTTACTTCAGCCCCCTGATTCAAGGCGAAGACTATCCGCCCTACAGCAACGGTCTGCCACAATATGCCCGTTTGAAAAAAGTATTGATCGCAAAGAAACTGCCGGCCTGGGAAAACTGAGTCAGGGCGACAGGCGATCGATATGCCAGTGCTGACCCGGTTGCAGGGTATATTCGAAGCGGTCATGGAGACGATGCTTGCTGCCCTGCCAGAATTCAATTGAATGTGGTTTCACCCGATAACCGCCCCAGAACTCAGGGAGTGGGATTTCGCCGCTTTGATATTTATTACTGATTGCCTGGAATTGCTGCAATAACACTGCCTTGGATGCCAGCGGTTTGCTTTGTGCTGAAGCCCACGCAGCAAACTGACTCTCACGCGGGCGCGATGTAAAATACTCACGCGATTCTTCAGTGGAAACTTTTTCGACAACGCCACATATCAACACCTGCCGCTCTACCGGATACCAGGGAAAGTGCAGACTGACTTTTGCATTCGCACACATCGCCTGGGCTTTTCGGCTTTCGTAGTTGGTGTAGAAAACAAAGCCTTCCTCATCGACCTTTTTCAGCAGCACAATGCGCTGTGATGGCTGCCCATCCTTACCCGCAGTTGCCAACACCATCGCAGTCGGATCGCTGAGCTCCATTTCTATGGCCTGCTGCATCCACGACATGAACAGGTCCAGTGGGTTCTCGGGTAAATCGCTGCGGCTAAGACCGCCCTTCAGATATTCGCGCCGTATGGCCTGCAAATCCATAAATTTCGTCCTGAACTGCCAGGGTAGCTCTGAATCAGAGGCTCCCTAGTACAGCAACTTGCCGTATTCCCACATCTGCTGTCTTGTGGTCCCGCGCGGATAAATAAATGTACCCGACCCATGTTTCTTATTAGCGAAAAAACCGCCCGTGTAGCTCTGACCATCGGGCCAACGGTAAGTTCCCTGGCCGTGATAGAAGTCAGTCATGAACTCGCCGGTATAATTCTCAACATTCTGCGACAGCCAGTCTTCTGAATACTTATTTTCGGTCCACCCGCTGATCCCGTAAAAGTAAGCGCCTCTGCCGTGTCGCTTGTCATCTTTCCATTGGCCAATGTACAACTCGGAAACACCATTCCAATAAGTGCCACGTCCGCTTCTTATGCCCTGATCCCAATCGCCATCGTAATACGCACGCCGGGTGCTGCTTAACATTTCAGTAAGCTTGCCATTACCGTGGAATTTGCCATCGAGAAAATTGCCTCGATACAGGTTTTCACCAACAGTCGTTTTTATCTCAAGTACGCCGTAGCCGGAGCTACAATCACCATGGCTGCAGAGGCGGCTCAGCTCTATTATTTCCTGAGGGCTGCTTTGCTGATCCTGAACCCGAACCTGAATCTCAGTCTGCGCAGCAGCTTGAGTCCGCAACTGTGATTGGGTCTGCGCCTGTGTCTGCACTGAAATGATCAGCATTGCAGCCAGCACGGAAGAGGCCAGCGCTGTTTGCGAAACCCTGGTCAGGATGCGGCTAAATAACATCATCTTCGGAATTGTCATCACATGCTCCTGCAGTAAAGCCAGTATCAGACGGCTGTGCGCAGTACAGCCAGCGGGCTGGTATTGACTACTTTTTTGGTTGCGCTCACACCCAGTGTCGCAATAATCACGGTGCCAAGTACAGGACCGACGATCCACACCCAATAATGTGGCGAGAATTCCTGCTGGAACACCTGTGTCTGCAGATAATACAAACTGATCTCAGAGCCGAAGGTGGCAATAAGACCGGATATCAAGCCAATAAATGCAAACTCTATCAGCAGGCTACTCAAAATAAGTTTTCGCCCAGCACCCAGGGTACGCAGAATAGCATTCTCCCGGAAACGCTCATCCAAAGTGGCATTCACACAAGCAAGCAGCACCAGTGCACCACAGGCCAGCACCAGAAATGCAATCAATTCAATCGCCGAAGTGACCTGCGCGATAATCCGCTGTATCTGTTCAATCAAGGCATCAATTTCCAGTACCACAATGGTTGGAAAAGCTCTCAACAGACCATTGAGCAGTCGTTTTTCTTCACCGTTCATCAACACCGTGGACAAATAGGTCGCGCCCATAAAATCTATGGTACCCGGTGAGAAGATGAAGAAAAAATTCGGCTGCATATTGTCCCAGCGCACAGTACGCATGCTCTGGACTTCAACCTCGATGCTCTGGGTTTCGCTGAGACGAAATTCCAGTGTGTCGCCAATTAATATTCCCAGACGTGAGGCGTAATCGGCCTCCACCGAAACGTAACCGGCTTCTGGATCAGCACCCCACCAAGTGCCGGCAACTACCTGATTATCGCGTGGCAGATCCCGGACCCAGGTGACCTGCCGGTTTTGCACCCGCCCGGATTCTTCCGTCGAACCTTCTGTGCTCTCTGCCTCATCAAGACCTGCTATCTCCTCATCAGCCGGTGCGCTGCGCTCGGTCAGATTGCTGCCACCCTGATCATCGTCATCGCCGTCGTCCCAGATTCTTCTGGGAGGAGCGCCATTTACCGCCGCCAGGCCTGCCGACGCCATAGGATAAAACTGATTCGCTTCAACCCCGTTCTCGGTGAAGAAGGACTCAATACCAGGCACCTGCGCCTCGGTCACATTCATTAG
>JBDNGQ010000138.1:0-8840 GCA_041689205.1 Pseudohongiellaceae bacterium
AATTCCAGGGTTGAAAATTCCAGAGTTGAAAATCCACACGGTTGAGGTTCCCACTGAATGATCCGCATTGATCGCAGCGCCATCGTGACGTTTTCGACGCAGCAGATGTACGATCTGGTGAACGATATCGAGAGCTATCCGCATTTTATGTACGGTGCGCTGGCGGCGCATGTGATTGAGCGGACTGATCAGCAGATCACCGCGAAGTTGACGCTGGGCAAGGCAGGCTTGAAGCAGAGTTTTACCACCCGCAATACCCTTACGCCGCATACCGATATTGAGATGCATCTGGTTGAAGGGCCATTTCGGCATTTCAGTGCCTCGTGGCACTTTAAGGCGTTGACCGAGGCTGCCTGCAAGGTTTCTCTGGAGATGGAGTTTGAATATTCCAAAGGATTTGTAGGGCGGATGCTGGAGATGCTGTTTGAGCATTCAGCAAATACGCTGGTGGATGAGTTGATAGACCGGGCTCATTATGTGTACAAAGAACCAGCCGCATAATGGTCACAGAACTGATGTCGCCTGAGCGTGAAGATATTCTGGTTGAGGTTGCTTATGCACTGCCGGAGAAGCAACGAATAATTCAGTTGTATGTGCCACCAGGCACCACGGCTTTGCAGGCGGTTAAGCAGTCGGGCATAGTCAATGAATTTCCAATGATTGATCTGGAAACTGCGCTGATGGGCATTTTTTCGCGACTGCTGGATGGCTCTGTAAACCCTTCACCGGCAGACTATGTGTTACGCAGCAGGGATCGCGTAGAAATTTATCGTCCTTTGCAGATAGATCCAAAGCAGGCTCGACTGGCGCGTGCGGCTAAAGCCGGCAAGCGTTGATCAGCACGTTATCAGGAATATCGGCATACGCGGCAGGAGATTGAACTATGAGTGACAAAAAACCAGGCGTGTTCGGCAAAACCACCGGCATGCTCACCAGAATTGAAGCTGGCCTGAAAGAATATTATGTGGCGCCTTATCGGCAGGCGTTTATGCGGGCCCAGCGCGATGAAGATGATTTGTTCATGCTGATGGTTTTTTCCGAAAGCCTCGGTATTCCTAACCCGGCTTCCTACTATACGCTGGAACTGCTGCCGGTAGTTTATGACCGCTTCCACGACTGGCATCGGCGGATGGGTATGGAGCGCTCGCCTCTGGATCATGTCTCATGCTGTTAGAAGTTGCACGCAACAGACATATTCTGTTTTTCGGTGGCAAAGGTGGCGTGGGTAAAACCACGGTGTCAGCAGCCACTGCGCTGGCTATGGCCAATGAAGGCAAAAAGGTGCTGCTGGTGTCGACCGACCCGGCACACAATCTGGGGCATCTGTTTGATCGGAAAATTGGCCCCAAACCGGTCAGGCTGGCACCGCTACTCGATGGTATGGAGTTGGATCCGGAGCAGACTGTTGAGGAGCATCTGCAGGAGGTGACCTCTGCGCTGCGGCGTCTGATGCCCAAAAACCTGCTGGGTGAAGTCGATAAGCACATGGAGCTTTCCCGTGACGCGCCTGGCATGCAGGAAGCTGCGATGCTGGAGCGAATTGCCGAAGTGGCGGAGCAGGGCAGAGAAAACTATGACCTGGTGGTCTTTGACACCGCACCTTCGGGACACACGGCTCGCCTGATGGCATTGCCGGAGATGATGTCTGCGTGGACGGAAGGGCTGATAAAGCGGCGCGATAAGGCGGATAGTTTTACGGCGGTGTTGCGCGGTATGAGCAGCGATAAAGAGGAGCGGAATAAATTTTTCGGAGCAACGCTGGCATCCGGAGATTCAGTGGGCGATCGCGAAAACCGGATCCGGCAGCTATTGAACCGACGACGACAGCGCTTCGCGGGGCTGCGCGACACCTTGAAGGATGCAACCCAAACCGCTTTCATCATCGTGCTGGCCGCAGAGCGATTGCCGGTGCTGGAAACCATAGAGTTGCATGCACAATTAAAACGTGCCGGAGTGAAAGTGGGAGGTCTGGTGGTTAACAAGCGTCTGCCTGCAGCAGCAGATCTGTTCTTTGCTGAGCGCAGGGTGCAGGAAGAAGTGCATCTGGCAACCCTTAGCCAGGCGCTGCCCGAGCTGCCGCGTCAGGATATTTTACTCAGCTCCCACGATGTCGTGGGACTGACTGAACTGGAGCGGTTTTCTGTTCAATTGGCAGAGAAAATTTAACAATTGACTTGTCTGCAAGATGTTTTAATAATCGCAGGTCTTAAAAATATCATGGCAAACGGAATTCTTCAGGCAATGCAGACTCTGCAATTAAAGTTGGCAAAATGGAAAAGAGCAGCGATGCCCTGCCTGCTGGTATTGCTGTTTGCGTTTTCTCAAAGTGCGGCTTTGCTGCATGACCATGAAGGCGACATCAATCTTAAATATGACTGTGAACAGTGTTTAAAGATCGGCTCATCTGCTGGTGCTCTGCCCAGCCAGTTTGTTCTGCCGGTAGTAAACTTTGAAAATGATTACATTTCGCTGCCTGGTTCAGACAACCCCCTTCTGATAGTTCGTTCTGCAAATGCCAGAGCACCCCCGTACATCCTCCAATCTTGATCAGTATGAATTCACGGGATTAATCCCTTTTTTCTGATAGCCGTTCTACATCTTCGTTAGTCTGTATGGCCCGACTTCTGGCCGCAGTTCTCATCGTGATAACAGTAGAACATCAGAATACTTTCTTGATTCACGAGGCCTTACACAATGAAATACCGTTCAAAATCAGCCGTATTACGAGCCGCAATATCAGCCATTATGGCAACGGGATTTACCCAGATACACGCCCAGACTGCAGATCAAGACTTGGCTGCGGAACTGCATACCAACGAAATAGTTGATGAAATAATTGTCACCACAACGATGCAGCGGACCGCCGCTGAAACTGCTCTGCCATTGAATGTCCTTTCCGGTGAACTGTTGCGCGAACGTGTTGCAGCCACTCTGGGTGAAACGCTCAACGAACTGATTGGTATTCACAGTTCCTCATTTGGTCCCGGTGTAGGATTGCCGGTGATTCGGGGTCAGAGTGGTAACCGGGTGCAGGTTCTACAGAGCGGCGTCAGTAATATCGATGCCTCGGCTGTGAGTCCTGATCATGCCAACAGTGTTGAAGCAGCGCTGGCAGAGCGTATAGAAGTGCTGCGCGGACCAGCGACTCTGCTGTACGGTAATGGTGCTATCGGTGGCGTTGTGAATGTTATTGATAATCGTATTCCACGCACAGTTCCCGAGGCTGTAACTGGTTTTCTTGAGACCCGTCATAATACCGTTTCCGATCAACAGATGAGCGTATTTAAACTGGATTCGGGCGTCGGTCAGTTTGCGTGGCATGTGGATGGTGTCTTTCGCGAGAGCAACAACACACGTATTCCAGGTTTTGCGATAAACCCTGAAACCATCGATCTATCTGATCCTGAAGAGTTGGCGGAACTGCTTGAAAGCAAGGGGCGTATTCAAAATTCGAATACCCGTTCACATGCCGGCGCAGTGGGCGGGTCCTGGGTTTTTGACGGCGGCTACCTGGGCGCTTCGGTCAACAGATTGCGCAATAATTACGGAGTGCCGGAGGGCGCTCACGAAGAGCATCACGAGGACGAAGAGCACGCTGATGAGGAGCATGCTGATGAAGTTGAGGAGGGTGGCCTGCGCATAGACATGGAACAGGATCGGATTGATATTGATGGCATGATGTCGCTTGCTGGTTTTTTTGAGAGTGCTCAGGGGCGGCTTAGTTTTGTCGACTATCAGCACGTTGAAGTTGAAGGTGATGGTTCGACCGGCACGCGATATAAAAATAAAGGACATGAGGGACGTTTCAGTTTCGCTCATCAGCCGATCGGCCCGATGCAGGGCGTACTGGGTCTTCAGTTTAACAATATGGAGTTCAGCGCTGAAGGGGAAGAGGCCTATATAGCGCCGACTGATATAAGCTCAATAGCCTTATTTACGGTGCAGACGATAGAGCGCGACCAGATGATTTATGAGTTTGGTTTACGCACCGAGCAGCAGCGTTTTGATCAATCCGGTGGGCGTTGTGACCAGTCGGAAAACAGTGTCAGTGGCAGCGCTTCCAGCGTTTGGCGATTCCGCGAGAATACCAATCTTCTATTCTCCATTGCACATTCGCAGCGCACCCCGACGGTTGAAGAGCTGTACTCTAATATAGATATTCTGAGCTGTGCAGAACCTGCCGATGAGCACGACCTGGTTGCGCATTTCGCGACCAATCGTTTGGAAATTGGTGATCCGAATGCCAGCAAGGAAAGATCTTCCAATATCGAATTTGGCTGGCGGCAGCACCGCGGAGCAGTGACCGGTGAACTGAATGTGTTCTATAACAATATCCGTGATTATCTGTTGCTTGAGGATACTGGCGATTTCGAAGATGACATTGAGATTGCGAGAATAACGCAACAGGACGCTCTGTTCACGGGGGTTGAAGCACAGGCGACTCTGCCTGTGTGGAGTGGTGATCAGGGGCAGACGGAGCTGACGTTGTTTGGTGACTATGTGCGGGCGCGCTTTGATCAGGGTGGCAATGTGCCACGTATTCCTGCTGCTCGTTTTGGTGCGGAAATAAGTCACTCACATGCGGACTGGGTTTATAAGCTGCGTGCTACACGTGTTGGTGAACAGGATAATACAGCACGCAGCAATGAAAGCTCGACGGATGGCTATACCTTGCTGAATGTTGTGGTCGATTACCATGCTCAGGTGTTTGGACAGGAGTTGTTGTTATTTGCGAAGGGAAATAATCTGCTCAATGAAAAAATTCGCAACCATACCTCGCGGTTGAAGGATCTGGCGCCGCAGTCGGGGCGTGGTTATGAGCTGGGGTTGCGTTTGCAGTTTTAAAAGAAAAAACTCCTGAAGCAGGGATTGACTGCTTCAGGAGTTACTTATTCAATACCAGGTTCAGGAATTATTTGGACTCGCCCCACTTGCTTCTGGAACGGCATCCTGACCAGGTTTGAAGTCGCCGGTAATTTGCGTCAGCGCATCGTCTTCGAAATAGATGGTAACCATTTCCTGGCCTCGCGCCCCACCACCTGGCTGGTAGTTATAGACATAGTCCCAGCGATCCTGATGAAAAGGATCACGAACCATCGGTGTTCCCATGACGAAAATGACCTGACGACGGGTCATGCCCGGCCGTAGCTGATCGATCATATCCTGAGTGATGATATTGCCCTGCTGAACCGGGACTTTATAAACTCCCGGAAACTGGATGGTGGGTATGCTGCAGGCTCCCAGAAATAACACACTCAATATCAGGATATTGCGAAGCAAGGGGTTAATCATTGGCGACAAATTAATTCTGAGCATTTTTATCAACTTTCATCCGAATACGTAAGGGGGCATAATAGCGCACAACGAGCAGCGGGAAAACTGTTCAATTTTCGCCCCATGTTGCAGGATTTGCTTATGTCATCAGAGAATCAGGAACTTCGCAAGGCCGGACTGAAGGTGACCCTCCCGCGCGTAAAAATATTGCAGCTGATGGAAAACTCGGATACGCGCCACCTGAGTGCGGAGGATATCTATAAAGGTTTGATTGAAGCCGACGAGGATGTTGGACTGGCAACAGTTTATCGGGTGCTGACTCAGTTTGAATCGGCTGGTCTGGTTCAAAGACACCGTTTCGAGGGTGGCAATTCAGTTTTCGAATTGATGACCGCTGATCATCATGATCATCTGGTCTGCAGTAAATGCGGTCAGGTGGAAGAGTTCTATGATCGCGTCATTGAGGAGCAGCAGGATAAAATTGCAGCTAAATTCGGTTTCGAAATCACTGATCACAGTCTTTATCTGTATGGAATATGTAAGAACTGTCGGAAGTCGTGAGTCGATTGACTGTCTTGCTGGGCGGTGACTGCGGTCTGGCGACAGTTCGGCACGACAGTCCTGAAGGAAAGCTCTGACGGAAAGCTCGGCGCTGAGTGTTCAGCAGCGCACCAGCTCCTGGGCATGTGCCAGCGATTCCTTTGAAAACCCGATATCAGCCTCGCCTCCGAGCATGCGGGCAATCTCCTGTATCCGCTCCTGCTCATTTAACTCTCTGATCTGCGTAGTCACCACCGCCACACCTTTGCTGTCTTTGCCGGGCACTTTGCTGACGAACAAGTGTTGATGCGCCTGCGCCGCCACCAGCGCTTGATGGGTGACGCTGAGCACCTGGCCATGCTCGCCCAGTTCACGCAGCAACCGACCCACTGCTTTTGCCACGCCTCCGCCGATACCGACATCCACCTCGTCAAACACCAACGTTGGTATCACTGAGGTCTGTGCCGTAATCACCTGAATGGCCAGGCTGATGCGGGATAATTCGCCACCAGAAGCTATTTTAATCAGCGGTTTTGGTGCCTGCCCTGGGTTGGTGCTGACCAGAAACTCAATGCTTTCCAGGCCATGAGGAGTTGGTGACTGTGGGTCCAGTGCGCTTATCTCCACTTCCAGCTTTGCATTTGCCATGCCCAATTCGGTTAGCTGCTGATTAATGCCGCTGGCCAGACGCACAGCTGCCGCCTTACGCAGCGTGCTCAACGTTCCGGCCAGCTGCAGATATTCCAGGCGCAATGCAGCTTCAGCTTTATGCAGATTCGCTGCCGCTTCTTCATTATTCAACGCGCCTTGCAGCTGTTCCTGCAGAGCTCTCTGCAGATTATCCAGCTCTTCAGGTTTAATGCGGTGTTTGCGGGCCAGAGTCTGAATATCGGCAAGGCGCTGGTTGATCTCTTCCAGGCGCTGCGGATTGGCTTCAAAACCGTCAATATTCCTGCTGAGTTCGCTGACTGCCTCTTCAATCTGAATGGCAGCATTATTTAAAAGCTCGGTCGTTATCTGCAGGCTGGCGGGGACTGCGGATAGCCCCTGTACCAGGGCAAGTGCCTGATTGATGGCGCCAAGGATGTTCTGCTCCTCGTTTTCACTGCACAGGTCAAGCAGCTGCTGTGCAGTGGCCAGAGTGGTATCAGCATTATTGAGTTGCAGGTATTCCTGCTGCAGGCTGTCCAGTTCGCCGGCTTGCAAACCCAGTTCCTGCAGTTCTTCCAGTTGATAGCGTACCAGCTGGTGCTGGGCATGCAGCGCATCAGCCTGGGTGTTCAATTGTTCCAGCTGCTGCTGTTTGTCCTTCCACAGACGGTGCAGCTGGCGCAGCTTTTGCGCCTGCGGCTGCTGACCGGCGAAATCGTCGAGCAGGCGCAGATGGGTGGCCCGGTTCAGTAGTGATTGATGCTCATGCTGACTGTGGATGTCGATCAGCATTTCGCCGATTATTTTCAGTTGCTGCAAGGTTACCGGGCAGCCGTTAACCCAGGCTTTGGAGCGCCCGTCGCTGGCTACGATGCGACGCAAAATGCAGATCTCCGGTTCGGCCTCAGGCAGTAATTCATTTTCACTTAACCAGTCTTTAGCAGAGGCCAGATCGCGCAGATCAAACTGAGCGGTGATGTCGGCTTTAGCGGCCCCTGCTGCAACGCTGTCTTTGTCGCCGCGATCGCCCAGAGTCAGGCCCAGTGCCCCCAGAATTATCGACTTACCAGCACCCGTTTCTCCAGTAATAGCCGACATGCCCGGACTAAAATCCATTTGCAGGTGCTCAACGATGGCGTAATTGCGGATAGCTAACTGGTTAAGCATGGAGGTTTATAACCATTCTTTGTTTAAGGGGGAAACTGCCCGAAATATAACGCATTCAGGATTTTTTGGCACTGCTGATTGCTGGAGGCAGACACTAGCACGCCCTGTTGTTCAGTGTCTGTCGTGATACAGGAGATTATAGGTTATGCGGAAAAATCATGTTTTCGTCTTGAATAATTTCATGATGCCCCCATCTAGGCGGGAACACACTGACAGACGCGGACGCAGGTGAGAGCAGATGAGCAAGAACAGGAAAAACAGTTCTGACAGCAGAGGATTTGATAATACAGGTCCCGATAAATCTGAACAGCATAACGAACAGCATAAAGAGGTAGAAATGGTTGAACCACAAGTCGAGCCAGACCCGGAATCACAACAGACGCAGGAAGATTATGAAATGGGAACGGATGTTGATCAGCACCTGACCCTGCAACAGGCGCTGGAGAGGCTTGAAACGGCGGAGGCAAATATTTCAAGCCACCGCGAGGACGTTCTGCGGGTGCAGGCAAAGATGCAGAACTTACGCAGGCGCACCGAGCAGGATGTGGAGCGTGCTCATAAGTACGGGCAGGAAAAATTTGCTTCAGAGCTGCTGGCTGTCATTGATAATCTCGAACGGACTCTGCAGGCCGTGGAAAACCCGGATGATGAACGCATTAAAGCTCTCTGCGATGGCGTTCAGTTGACGCTCAAAAGTTTCACTGATTGCTTTAAGAAATTCAGTATTGAACAGATTGATCCGTTGGGCGAACCCTTCAACCCGCAGTTGCATCAGGCAGTGGTGATGCATGAAGCGCCTGATGCCGAACCCAATACCGTTATCTCAGTGATGCAGAAGGGTTACACCCTGCACGGTCGGGTATTACGTCCGGCGATGGTCGTCGTGTCGAAAGAGCCGGCAGGTGCCTGAACAAAAAAACGCACTGGGTCAGCTCTTGAAATTTGAGCAAAAGAACCAATATAGAGCAGCAATAGATAAATAATCGGCAGTCCTGCATGGGCAGCAACGTGGAGAATATTACGATGGGTAGAATTATTGGTATAGACCTGGGGACGACCAACTCCTGTGTGGCAGTCATGGAGGGGGGTAAGGCACGGGTTATTGAGAATGCTGAGGGCGATCGCACAACCCCTTCAATCATCGCCTACACAAAAGATGGAGAAACTCTGGTTGGTCAGCCTGCAAAGCGGCAGTCAGTGACCAACCC
>JBDNGQ010000139.1:0-6089 GCA_041689205.1 Pseudohongiellaceae bacterium
AATTGTCTTTCGTGTCAGAACCATTGTGTTTAAGCGGTCGCAGTAGGAATGCTGGTCACCCAGCACCCCCTGCGCAGATCCGTACGTGCGCTACTAACGCTTACGGCTCCTAAGTAGTGCGATTTTAAGTGAGGCAATGCGAGCTCAAGTGTTCACGCCAACCGAATTTGAGCGTTCCGGCAACCACACCTTGCAACCCGGTACAGGCTGGCAGATATACGATGACAAGCTAAAAACAAGACCGACATGCCTGTCTGGGCACGCCATCACCAGCTGAGCTTTCCCTGCGCGATCCAGCGCCTGCGACCTCCCCCAGATTCTGGCGCATTTGAGAACCAGGGCCCCGCCGCAGACCGGACTGTTCGACGAAGTATGAGTCACCAACAAGGAGAAATTACAGTCGGCCAGGGAGGGCGGCCGGCAGCCACTCGGTCTGGTGGTGGTCTGGAGGGGTAGCAGCCAGCCAGGATGATCCGCTCGGGCCGCGTTGTGGATAAAGAACAGTCGATTTCCCGGGAGTTCTGGCTACAGAAGGGCCGATGCCTGGCTTGCCCGTCACCAAAATGGACAACTCCCTGATCGGGTGGTACCTTTTGTTCTTCCTATACTCACCTTCGAAGCGGCTGCCCGAACGTTGGGCGTGCACCCATCCACGCTCTGGCGCGAGCGCAATTCGACGGTCAGTTCATGGTGTTGGGTTTCAATGGTCTCGTCGGCCAGGTCAGGCGCAGCCACCACATGCTGAGTGCCTGGCCTCGGCACCAAGTGCAGGTGGATTGAACTATTTGCCACCAAAGGCCCTCCAATGATCATCAGGCCAATAACAAGACCAAGCCCTAACCCTTAATTAACCTCGTTAGTAATAATTGGAAAATTGAATGAAAAAAATCGGATGGCTGCTTTGCGTCCTGTTGAGTTCGAACGCGCTGGCTGCGGGCGAAGTTGAAATCCCCTTGCTGGCTGAAACCGTCCAGATCCAGGCCGCGATCGGTGGCGTTCTTGAACTCGACGAGAACGGCCAAGGCACGCTCGGCGACGACCTCTGCAACCAGTTGGGTTTGTCCGATCTGGTGGTGGTGCCCGAGGATGGCCAACTGGCTGTCAGCATGGCATTGACCGCAACGACCGGTGCCCACGTGCTCGGTGCCTGCCGGGGTCCGTCGCCATGGCGGGGCCGACTTGCATTGAGACTGACTCCTCAAGTGATGGCATCGGGACTGGCCATAGAGTTTGTGCCTGATTCGATCGAACTGTCGCGACCGGATGGTAGCCTCGGCATTTTCAGCGCACCGGCCCAGGTCCTTGCCGATGCGCTCGTGGTGCCGCGCATGAACAGGGTTCAAATTGACCTGGCCGAGCCACTGAACGTCCTCGATGAATTGATCGAGCAATTGCTGGGTCCGGGGCGTGCGCAAGTTGATGAGCAGTCTCTGGTTCAGCGGACCCGCATTGCCCGCCTCGAAACCGAAGAAACGGGCATCAGGGCCTGGTTGGCTTTCCAGGTTCGCGCCCTTGAGCTGGCCGATCAAGCGTCCGAGCCAGGTTTGGACGCCATCGAGCTGGCTCAATGGCAAACTCTTGAAGATGAGTTCGACGGCTTTCTGACCACGATCGTTTCGACCCTGGCCCGCTCAACTGAGTCCCATGCCTTACGAAGTGAATTACTCGCCGCGCTGCTGGACGCCCGACACGCGATTGCCGAGGCGCTGACGCGCGATGATCCCGCGTCTGATCCGGTTCGAGAACTTTTCCTGACAACCTGGGATCGGCTGCGGCCCCTGTTGAGCGAACTTGAAAGTCTGGAGTCCCCGGGTTTGGAAGTTGATTTCAGGCTGGCCACGTTCATTGCCGGTGGTGACGCGCTGCGGGCACTCGACACCTTGGGGCCAGAGTATGGTTTGGAAATCACTCGTGACGGGCTGCGCAGGCTTGCCCGCCTGCTGATGGCCGAAACGGTGCCTCCGAGTTTCACACCGTTGCCGCTGGAGGTAGATCCGGAATTTCGCGCTCTGTTTGGACTTGATGCCAGAGACGAGCCTGTGGCCACAACAGCAGAATTGATGCGACGCATCGCAGGTGGTTTTCGCTGGGCGGGGTCCTGGCTGTTGCCGACCGCTCATGCCAGCAGCGTCCCCCCGGCCGAGGCTCTTAAGGGGTTGGTCCCGCGACTGGCGAGCCTCGATGACTATCTGGAGCTGGTCGCCAGCTTGCTGGAAGAGCAGGTCGGCGCCTGGTTGGACGAAAATGATAGCATGCCGGACCGGATGAAAGAGCGACTCGACCCCCTGGTTCGTGCCACAGCATGGAAAGAATCCTGCTGGCGCCAGCTCGAAGGTTCAACTAGCGATCCCCAAGTGCTGCGTTCACCCATGGGTGCAGTGGGCATGATGCAGATCAACGGCCGGGTCTGGCGCAGCGTCTACGATCTTGACCGCCTCAGTGATGAGGTCGACTACAACGTGAACGCCGGCATCGAAATTCTGACCCATTACATGGTTGATTACGCGATCCGGCGTGGCGAGCACGAGCAGCCCGGCGGTGATGACAATTTGATCAAGGCAACCTATGCGGCTTATAACGGCGGCCCGTCACACCTGGAACGATACCGTCGCGAAGACACGCCCACCCGATTGCAGGCCATTGACAATGAGTTCTGGCGCCATTACACGACCATCAAGGCCGATCAATGGCCGGATATCTCAAGCTGCTACGCGGTCGGAGACTAATGACCAAATAGCTTCGATAATTTTGTACTCCACGGAATTAATGCAATGCTTACAGCCAACTTGCACCATCGACACTATATGTCAAAACGAAACACATGCTGCACGTTGTTCACGGGAACAGCGGTTCCATCTACTAATCGTGGCGCGAAGCGAAATTTTTCGATAGCACGAATTGATGGGCCATCAAACATGCCTCCTGGTTCAGCATCTATTATTATGACATCGGTAACTGTCCCTTCTGCCGTGATGGTGAAACTCATTTTCGCCCAGCCGGAGATGCCGCGCGAGGAGGCACGCGCCGGATACATAGGAGGTTCAAATTCAATGGGAGCAATGTTGCAATGAGCGTCGTCATGATTCACAAGGCCTCAACAGGATCTGGTAGCTCCATCGGGAAATGCTTAGCTTCATAGGCCTCAATAAGCGTCACCATCACATCAAGCTTTTCACCATCTGGTGTATCAGGTTCAGCCGCCATTAGACTTTCAATCTCTTTTAATGCCGTTTGGTAATCGGCATCAGTTTTAACAGGTTTGATGTCCATAGTCTTTCCTCTGGCAATTAAATTGTTTGCGCATCAATTTTGTCATACTGCTCGTGAGTACCAATAAAGCGGACGTATATGACTCGATATGCGTAGCCGCATGATAGCGACTTCATGATAGCGACTTTATAAAGACTCCTGTTCCTGGTCGATTGCAGGTACTCGGTCAGCCCTCGGCAAGCCGGATGCGAGCACAGAAGCGATCAACAGCAGCAAAGACGATACTAACAGGCATGCCGCCAGACCTGCATATTGATATACCAGGCCTGACAGAAGCGTGCCTGCCAGGCGCCCGGCTGCGTTCGCCATATAATAGAACCCGACATCCAGTGACACCCCATCGTGCCTGGCATAAGAAACAATCAGATAGGAATGTACTGATGAGTTTACCGCGAATAATAGGCCGAACAGCAGCAGACCTCCGATCAGCACTTCCTGAACCTACCAGTTAAAAAACACCGCCACTGCCAGCACTACCGGTACCATACATAATGCGCTTCCCCACACGAATACCGTCCGACCATCGGCGTTAACACCGGTGATCAGTGGTGCAAAGGATTGCACAGCACCGTATGCGATAACCCAGACTGCCAGCAAGGTTCCTACCGCAACATAGTCCCACTGCAGTTGGGTCTGCAGGAAAACCGGCAGCGCCACGACAAACCAGACATCGCGCGCCGAAAACAAAAAGAAGCGCGCAGCGGACAAGCGATTAATCGCGGGACTCTTTGCAAATATTTCGCGGAATTTGGGCTTGAATTCTGCAACGCCTAATTGTTTATCCAGAAAAAGATAACTGGCACACAGCACCAAGGCCAGCATTATTGCCATCAGCAACAACGCAGTTCGAAATCCAAAAGCTGTCAGCAACACGCCACCAAGAAAAAACCCCACTCCTTTCAATGCATTTTTGGACCCGGTCAGCCTTGCAATCCAGATGTACAGGCTGCCTTTGATGTCATCGCTGACCAGCATCCTGATGCTGCTCTTGGCGCTCAGTTTGTTCAGATCCTTGGCGATACCCGATAAGGCCTGTGCCACCATCACATAAAACACCGTCAGCCAGGCCGGGTCTGCCGTTAACATCAACAAGGCCAGAATCTGCAGCGCAATACCGGCGTGCATGGTCATATTGAGACCGATACGGGTTGCTACCCAGCCCCCCAGCAAGTTAGTTATCACACCGAACAGTTCATAAAGCACGAACAGCATGGCAACCTGTAAGGGGCTGAACCCCAGGTTATGAAAGAACAGCACCACCATCATGCGCAGTGCACCATCAGTCAGGGTGAAGGCCCAGTAACTGGCAGTGACAACCATGTATTGCGCCAAAGCATTATTTTTAACTGACATGGTGATGGACCTTATCCAGGCGATGGCTTCTGGTGATCTGCTTCAGCCAACTTTTCGAACCAGTTCCATCAGCCGATTGACATAGCCGATTTCGTTATCGTACCAGGCAAGTATTTTCACCTGAGTGCCATTGACTACCATGGTGGAAAGCGCATCGATAATGCTGGAGCGTTTATCGTTGTTGTAGTCCACTGACACCAGCGGTTTTACCTCATAGCCGAGCACGCCGGCAAGGCGCCCCTCAGCCGCCATTTTTAACGCCGCGTTCACCTGTTCCACGGTAACTGCCTGCTCAAGCTCAAACACACAATCAGTCAACGAGGCATTCGCCAGAGGAACCCGCACAGCAAGGCCATTGATGCGGTTTTTCAGTTCAGGAAAGATCGCAATAATCGCCGTTGCCGATCCGGTCGACGTTGGAATCAGAGACAGTCCGGCGGCGCGGGCCCGGCGCGGATCTTGATGAAACCCGTCCAGTACATTCTGCGTATTGGTGAGGTCATGAATCGTAGTGATGGTGCAGTGCTTGATGCCAAAGCTTTTCAGCATGACGTCCACGACCGGAGCGATACAGTTGGTCGTGCAGGACGCCGCAGTGACAATACGGTGATCCTCGACCAGGTGATCATTGACCCCCATCACCACATTCAAAACTCCGGCAGACTTCACCGGTGCGGACACCACGACTTTTGATACCGTTGACTGATCGGAAAAATATGGAGCCAGTGCTTCAGCGGTTTTGAATTTACCAGTGCACTCTACCACCACATCGACACCGAGCTTCGCCCAGGGGGTATCGCTTATTGCGGCATGACTGGAATAGCTGATGAGCTTGCCATCAATGCTGATAACGGTTCCATCGCCAGAGTCCACCGTGCCTATCGATTTATCCCAGCGCCCGTGTACCGAATCAAACTCCAGCAGATGCGCGGCGGCAGCGGCGTTGCCACCCAGTTCATTGATATGCACAATTTCCATATCCGGCCAGTCCCAGGCGGCGCGCAAGCCAAGTCTTCCCATGCGACCAAAACCGTTTATTCCAACTTTAATTGACATATGGTTCTCCGTATATGCGCATAAGCGTGTATTAGCTTTGCTAAAATCACCTTAAACATTTCATAAATTCAGTCACAGCAGACGCCCTCGTTGTCCAACCTCTGCAGGTCTTCCGCCAGTTCTTTGCTTAACGCCGCATTGGTGGAAATCAACGACCACAGCGGTGACAGACTGGCGCGCGTCTCCGGATTGATCTGATAGTACATCCAGACTCCTCGGCGGCTTGCGATAACCAGTGCATGATTACGAAGATATGCAAGATGACGCGAGACTACGCTCTGCGATAAGGCCATTGCGTCGATTAAATCGCAGACGCACAATTCGTCGCGCTGCAGCAGTAAGGCGACCAGCCTTACCCGCACTGGCTCGGAAAGTGCTTTGAACAAACTGGCTAATTCATGAGTATTCAT
>JBDNGQ010000140.1:0-3440 GCA_041689205.1 Pseudohongiellaceae bacterium
ATATTTTTAAATCAATGGCTTGAGAGTTATGGTGGGAGGAGTGGCATCAAGTCATGTGGTGGACTCAACGCCGAAATCAACGTTGCTCAGAGTATTCTGGCGAAATTAACCACTCCCGTACCGCTATCATTTATGGTCCGGGAGTGTGTTTTCTCAGGGCTCTGCGCGCAGCGCGTCGATACGGTCCATGATATTGGTCATGCGGCGCACTACCGCCTGATAGGCGTCAGGTCGCGTCATATCCAATCCGGCTTCAGTCAGTAGAATATCGTGCGGATAGGCAGAACCTCCGGCCTTGAGCACATTCAAAAAGTTATCACGCACGGTCGTGTCGCCGGCAAGAAACTGTTCAGCAAACCAGGCTGCACCTGATACCGAGGTTGCATATTGGTAGACGTAGAACTCGCGATAGAAGTGCGGGATAAACGCCCATTCCACTGTGTACTTATCATCGACCAACAGCACACCTTGATCATGACCATGATAGCGACGCAGAAGATCGCCATAGATTTCTGTCATCCTGGCACCGGTCAATGGCTCGCCATTTTCCACCGCCTGGTGAATCTGCAACTCAAATTCGCCGAACATGGTTTGACGATAAAAGGTGCCGCGCAATGATTCCAGTGCATACCCCAGGTAATAGAGTTTTTCCTCTTTGGTCGGAGCGCGCTCGATCATGAATTCCTGGAGCAGGATTTCATTAATCGTCGAAGCCATTTCTGCGAGGAAAATTGAGTATCCAGCAGTTTCGTATGGTTGATTCTGCCTGGCCAGCAAACTGTGTACGGCATGGCCCCATTCATGTGCAAAGGTCGACATCGATTCATAATCGTCATTATGGTTGAGCAGCACATAGGGGTGAACATCGTAGGCTCCTCCAGAAACATAGGCGCCACTGCGCTTGCCGGTCTGCGGATGGGAATGCATCCACTCCTGGGCCAGACCTTCACGCAACAGATTAAGATACTCTTCGCCAAACGGTGCCAGAGCCGCGAACGTAAGTTCCTCCGAGCGCTTCAGGCCGAAACTGCCGGTATCTGCTTCGATCAGTGGTGGGTAAATATCGTAGTAACGCATCTGCTCGACACCCAGCATATCGCCGCGCAGGCGCAGATAGCGATGGAATACCGGCAGCGCGGCGTTCACCTGGGTGACCAGTTGCGTATAGATTTCCTGGGGCAGCCCATCATCGAACATGGCGCGCTCCAGTACACCATCAAAATTCCGGGCTTTGGCACGAAATACCGCGCTGAGCACCTGTGAGTTCAAGGTTGCGCCCATGCCATTTTCATAGGTTCTCCAGGTGTCCCAGAAACTGTCGAACACAGCTTTACGATCATCTCGGTTGGCCACGCCGCGGTAACGTTCATACCCCGCCTGGTTCAGAGTGGCTTCGCTGCCATCGCTTAAGGTAATAGTTGGCCAGGGGATGCTGGCATTGGCGTAGAGGCTGTAAACCTGAGTGGCTTGAGCAAGTGCCTGACGCGCCTGGGCCAGCAGTGCTTCGCCAGCGGCATCCAAGGTGTGCGGCGCTCGCCGCAGTGTGTCTTCAAGCATGAACTTGAATGGACTCAGCGCCTGCTCGCGGGCAATGAAGGCGTTAACGCGCTCGGCGCCAAGGCTGAGAATTTCCGGGTCGACCCAGGATACTGCTTCGGAAAACTGCTGGGACAGATTCTGTGCCTTGCCATATCTGGCTTGCGCTGTAGCAACGCGCTGGTCTTCATCACGATTCAGTGATGCATAAATGGCAAGTCTGCTGACTTCTTTCTGAATGGCGGAAATTGCCTGCAAGGCTGTCGCCATGGCCGTGGCGCTGTCGTCCAGAGTTCCCTGATAAGTACTCAGTGTGCCCACCTGTTGTAACAGTGCGTCGTAAGCCTCTTCCCAGGCTGCCTCGCTGCTGTAAAGGTCGCCGAGATTCCAGACATATTGTTCAGTTGCTTCGGCTGGGTTCTGGGCATTGACGGTAGTAGCAATTAACGAGGCCGCAAACACCGCAACCAAAAGCGCATAGTTAAAAAATTTCATTTCGATACTCCTGCTTGTGCAGCTAAAGGCAAGGATAAAACATCAATCTTCAGATGTTAAACCGGGCGCATTTGGTAAATGGCTCTCTGTTCTATCGAACAGATACATTCCTTCGTGTCTTTTCTAAACAGATTGAACGTGCAATCGGCGAACTCATGACCTTTTTTATTGAACAGTTCAACAATAGTCATTTCGCTGATCAGTTCAGTATTAAGGGGCAGGGCCTGAAAGTTACGCGACCGGGTTTCCATATGAATCCACGGGCTCATCAGCGCAACAGCCGCAAAGTGCCGGTTGGCAACGCCCAGCAGATAAGCTGGATTGGCATAGCCCTGACTGCCGGCGGCATGGTCGGTTCGCAACAAGGCAGGCATCGCGCTTTGATCGCGCAGATACGCTGCCATCTGGCAATCCACTGCCCATAAGAACTCCATCGCCAGGCAGCCTGAGTTCTGCAAGGCCTCCATGCTCTGCCTGTTCGCAGCTGGCGCCTGATGTGCATCACTGATCAATGGGTCGCCCCGGTATACGGGGCAGGTGCCGGATGAATCGGGTAGCTCTACCTCAGCAACTGCACACAGGGTCTGCTGGCTGAATAATTCAGCCTTGAAGCTCTTATCGCTCGCTGCAGTTATTACCTCAAAGCGGGCCTGATCGTAGAGCGGGGAAAGCACTTTGACATGCGCATAACCGCGCTGCAGCCATGCCATCCCCCAAGCCTCAATGGCAGGGTGAATGAGATACGAGGACACCGTCACGCCAGGCACCAACGCACCAACAAAACCGTAGGCTTTGGCAATTTCATCGGAATGGATTCGATTATTTGAATCGGGGACCTGATTGAAGGCAAGGTTGGACCAGTTTCTAATCATCAGCTGCAAAACCATCAGTTTTTGAACAGCCGCTATTTTTGCTGCTTACAGGCGATACGTCAATGCGTCATTCCAGGAGTGTTATCTACAGGCACTAAAAGCTGGAGAGGCTGCGCGCAGCGGGTAATATCACAATCAATAACGTTGCGATTGGACCGATGAACAGCGATATCAGCCACCAGATAAGGCCGGAGCGTCCTTTGGATTGTGCCAGTCCTGATATCGATGCAGAAAGTGGCTATAAAGGCGTCGTGTGACTTGCGAAGACGCAGACACTTCTACCCGAGGGTGCTCAGGGAAAGGTTCCAGTAGCGTTCGGCTACCCACACGACCCCGAAGCCGGTAATCATGACGCCGCTGGCCAGCACGGTGAATCTGCGGGTAAGCGCGGCATTGCCTAGGGAGCCTCTGAATAACTCTATGGTCACTCTGGCCTTCAGCCGATTTCGCTGGCAAGGCGAACTTGCGCCGGCATGCGTCCGCCTGTCAAGCAAGGGCAACGCAGCCAGCGGGATCGGCTGAAGGCCCCTTCGGGCG
>JBDNGQ010000141.1:0-4331 GCA_041689205.1 Pseudohongiellaceae bacterium
AGCTCGTCCGTAGATCTCCACGTCTGCGATTGCCAGTGGAACAAATGTCGTCACCGTCATCATAACTATCATGCGGGTAACTCTTGATGGTAGCTTGAATTGCTTGTGCATTCATGTCTCCGTGGCAGGCTCAAATTTTTCTATCAGTTGCTTATTCCTAGTTGCACCAACACCTCGTTGGTAAGCGAAGCAGGTAGTGTCACAAATCCGTCACGTAACACTACACTCTGGCCATCCTTTGAATAAAGCATTTTAACGAACTCACGAGTCAACGGATCCAGCTCTCGATTCGGATGCTTATTGATATAGACATAAAGGTAACGAGCTAATGGATAATCGCCGGATGCTGCGTTTTCAGCGGTTGCATCATAGACGGTACCGCCGTCTGTGGCTGACAGTGGCACTACACGAACACCTGAAGTTCGATAGCCGATTCCTGAGTAACCTATGCCATTGATCGATTCAGTGACACCCTGCACCACAGAGGATGAGCCGGGTTGCTCATTTATGCTGGATTTGAAATCGCCCCCACACATGGCATTGTCTTTAAAAAAGCCATAGGTGCCGGAAACTGCATTACGACTGTATAAGGCAAAGTCGCGATTAGCCCACGCACCGGTCAGACCAAGCTGTCCCCAGCGGGTAATGTCACTTGCATAACCACAACGGCGTGTCGCCGAAAATATTGCATCAGCCTGAGGCAGGCTTAAGCTCTCGAGCGGGTTGTCGCGATTAACGTATACCGCAAGCATATCAACGGCTACCGGCAACTCGGTTGGCGCATAACCAAAACGTGCTTCAAAGGCCTGGATTTCTGATTGCCGCATACCCCGGCTCATCGGCGCAAGATTGGCTGTGCCTTCAGTCAGTGCGGGTGGCGCTGTTGATGATCCTACACCCTGAATCTGGATATTTACATTGGGGTAGAACTTGTTGAATTCCTCCGCCCACAGCGTCATTAGATTGTTCAAGGTGTCCGAGCCAATGCTCGAAAGATTTCCAGACACACCTGATGTACGGGTGTAATCTGGCAAGGCCGGATCGACATCCGCGCTTGCGAAAGCAGCAAATACTGCCGAACTGGAGAGAGCTGTTGCAGCTAAAAACTTCTTTAGGTTTATCATTTCTAATGAGCCTCCATTACACATTGAGTGTCAGTCGTACTTGAGGCTCACTATAACGGCCTTATATGACCGAATTGTGACAATTTTAAATTGTTGATTATTATGAATACAATAACTAAAGCTGGTTAAGATAAGGCTTTTTCGTTCGTAAGTGCTGCATTGGTTTCTGCCTTGATATACTCCTCGCGAAACACCACCGCTGATTCCACCTCTGAGCTCTCGGCTGAAATTTCAGTGGTCCGCACACCGGGTACAGCGAGACCGAGTTCTGTCAAGCGAGTGGCGATGCGGGTGCAGCGTTCAGCGACACGCAAAGAGGTCCGCAGACTTTCTATCGCGGGATTCAAATGTGCCATGGAGACCTGGTTCTCAACAACTGCGTTCAGCATGCTGGTTTTAAGCCGCCGCCAGTGTTCCCGCAGTGCCTGATATTCCTGCTCGACTTCAACCACGCTGAAGTCATCTCGTGCAGGATCACAACGGTCAATGAGACTAATAACCTCAAACTGATACTCGATAATCAGCAACCGTAAAGGAGTTTGCAGCAGATAGTCAACGTCAGCATCGCGCTCAGCACTCTCCTGAGCCTGCGCTACCGCTTCGTCAATATAATTCGATATGCGCAGTATTAATGGCAACTGTCTGGTCACATCTTTATGCAACCGCTCCCCCTCAAGAGCTGCTACAAAATGTTCTACCGCAAGCACAAGTTTGCGTAGACCATCATGTTGCTCCTGCAATGCACGGCCAGGTGGACCTTCGTTACTCAAAGCGGCCTTTGCATGTTCGCGGGTCAACACTGTCATACGCTGCAATTCAAGATAAAACGCATCAAGTGCCAATCGAGGCGAAGCCATAATATTGCTGTCAAGATACTGTGGTTGGCCTGTTTCCTCGGCCTTTGAGCGAAAACGGCGCAACAGGAAATTGCCCAAATCTGGTACAAAAGGTCGTATCAACAGGACGCCGACGAAATTAAACAGGGTATGAAAAACAGCCAGCGCCAGGGCTGGTGCCGCAAGTATGCCCAGCGTGCTATCAAAGGCAGTGACGAACCAGATCACCAGGGGCAGCATTAGCAGCCCCATCAGTGCAGTGGCACTGTTTATAATTACATGCGCTGCAGCCACCCGCTTTGCATTGGGCGTAGCACCGATAACAGCTAAAGCCGAAGTAGAAGTCGTGCCGATGGTAGCACCTATAACCATAGCTGCCGCCGCTGCAAAACTGACAATGCCGCCAGTTGCCGCGGTTAAGGTTATCGCGACGGCTGCACTTGAGGACTGAGTGAGCAGAGTCATCAGTATCCCGATACCAGTGAATAACAGGATGCCCTGGATTCCCGCGGGCGAAAGGCTGGCGATGTCCATTGCCAGTGCCGCCCCTTCAAACGCACCGCGCAAAAAATCCACGCCAATAAAAAACAGTCCAAACCCGGCTATTGCTTCGCCTACAGCTCCCATTCTTTTCGACGGACCAAGCAATCGAAGCACCATGCCGATTCCGACCAGAGGCAAGGCAAAACTGGTAATCTTGAATTGAAAACCAATTGCTGCAACCAGCCAGCCTGTCATTGTTGTGCCAACTGTCGCACCCAGCACTATACCAATAGCCTGAGATATTCCCAGCAAACCGACATTGACGAAGCCAATGGTAGCAACAGTCACGGCGCTGGAAGACTGCACTAATGCAGTAAGAAATGCACCCGATACTATTCCATGCAGTGAGGTCCGGGTGGACCGGACAAGCAATTCCCGAAGGGTGTTTCCTGCTGCCAGCCGAAGCCCTTCGCTGATCATTGACACGGCCAGCAAAAATAAGCCCAGACCACCTATAAAAGTTCCTGCTGCTAAAAACATGCTGAAAAGCTACCTCATTTGAATACAACTGTTTTTTTACCATTGATTATAATTCGATGTTCACAGTGCCACTTGAGTGCTCGGGCAAATGCTGCACATTCGGCGTCGCGTCCAATCTGCACCAGTTCATTGATATCAAAATTATGATCTATTTTTTCTACTGCCTGTTCAATAATCGGGCCTTCATCCAGGTCTGTCGTTACATAGTGAGCAGTAGCGCCAATTATTTTGACGCCACGCATATAGGCCTGGCGATAGGGATCAGCACCTTTGAAGCCGGGCAGAAATGAATGATGAATATTAATTGCACGCCCAGCCATTACCTCACACATCCGAGGCGACAGTATCTGCATATAACGAGCCAGCGCCAGCAGATCAACCTGTTGTCTTTCGATTATATTTAACAACTGCTCTTCCTGTGCCGTCTTGTTCTCCGGGGTGACGGGCAAATAGTGATATGGCAACCGGTACCATTCGGTAATACCACGCAACTCTTCATGATTAGAAACTACACCGATGATTTCAGCAGGCAGTGCACCACTGCTCCAGCGGTGCAGAATATCATTGAGGCAGTGACCATGCTTTGAAACTGCAAGCAATACTTTCGGCTTTATCTGCAAATTAAAAAAACTCGAAACCATGGTGAACTTATTGGCAATCTCCTGAAAATCCTGCTGCAGTTGTTCGCAGCCCGGTAGAGACACTTCCATTTCCTCAAACTCAACTCGCATAAAGAAACGGTCGATAACCGGATCGCGATGTTGCGCTGCCTCACTGATGGTTGCGCCACGCTGATACAAAAAATCACTGACTGCCCTGACGATGCCATTGGCTTCCGGGCAGGAAGCAGTTAACACATATTTACTTTTATCGATAATGCTCATAAACCCTGATCTGCAGCTGTGTTGCAAAGTGCGGATATTAGCATCAATTAAGATTTTCGGTATTCGTTTGCCTCTGCCTCTGCTGCTGACTACAATCTTTGTAACTGAAATTTTACCCAACAGGAATCGCATCATGAAGTCACGGGCCGCCGTAGCATTCGCCGCAGGTAAACCTTTAGAAATCGTCGAAGTTGATGTTGATAGTCCACGCGCAGGTGAGGTCCTGATAGAAATCAAAGCCAGCGGTGTCTGCCATACCGACGCATTTACCTTGTCAGGAGATGACCCGGAGGGAGCATTTCCCGCCATTCTTGGTCATGAGGGCGTAGGCATTGTGCTGGAAGTTGGACCTGGGGTAAAAACTGTTCGCCCAGGCGACACCGTGATTCCTCTGTATACGCCTGAGTGTCGTGAATGTGAGTATTGCCTGCATCCGCGCACCAATCTATGCCAGGCAATTCGCA
>JBDNGQ010000142.1:0-1544 GCA_041689205.1 Pseudohongiellaceae bacterium
CCGATTTGTATCGGTGGCTATCAGGCAATGCTCTCTCAAGAGCAAACAATTGAGAATCCCCACATCGACTTTATATGCACCGGTGACGGCGAATACGCTATCGGCAATCTGATGCAGTTTCTGCGTGGCAGCAAAGATGGCCCGGTCGACGGCATGTGGGAAAAACTGGCTGATGGTGAAGTGTTTAAGACAGAGCCACATCAGATCGGAGATCTGGCGTCACTGCCCTTCCCGGATTACGATATTTATGCCAAAGATGGCAGTTTTGCCAATGTGAATACTTCTATTTTTGGACCCAAAGAGAAAGTTGTACTGCCGGTGATGACCGGCCGTGGCTGTCCTTATCGCTGCACTTACTGCTGCAATACTCCGCTGCTGGATAGTTGGAAGGTTAAAAAAGAATTCCTGCGCAAGTATGATCCTGAGGACATGGTGAACGAGCTGATACGCCTGCGCGATAAATATAATGTTGGCTACTTTGAGTTCTGGGATGAATTATTCCTGTCGAATTTGAAATTTGTACGAGCTTTTTTTGAAATATACAAGGAAAAGATTCGTCTGCCATTTTCAATTAATTCTCGCGTTGAAGTGATGAACCCAAAGTTCTGCGAGTCCGCTGCAGAGGCAGGTTGTCACACTATCTGGTTTGGGATTGAGAGTGGAGATGAGACTTTCCGTTCGACTATGCTTGGACGCAAGATGACTAACCAGCAGGTCATTGATGCCGCTGAAAACTGCAAGAATGCCGGCATAAACCGCCTGACTTTCAATATCGTCGGTGCGCCTCTGGAGACCGCCGAGAACATGCGGCAGACGCTTGAGTTAAATCGTCGTATCGCACCGGAGTTCTTCTTTTTCTTTCCTTATATTCCCTTGCGAGGCACGCCTTTGTACGAGGTCGCCGAGCGCGAAGGTTTGTTGATAGCAGATAAGAAAAACCTGCATTACCTGTCCGCAGCCAATGACAAAAATTTCACGCTTAATATGAAGGAAATGCCGGAACTGCTCAGCGCTGAACAATACAATGAAATCTGTCAGGAGATGCTGGCATTTCAAGTGAGCAATAACCGCCTCAGCTTGGACGATGATAGTGGTCGTCCGGAAAGAGTCAGGGTTGATGATAAAAGCTTCAGCCTGATAACTGATGTTGAGAAGGCCGCCATGCAGGTTGATAATGCGGTCATAACAGCAGGCAGCAAACCTTCGGTGCTCAGCGGAATTAAAACTCTGTTTCGCAGTGCATGAGCAGTGCATTGCAGTGAGTAGTGCATAAGAGTGTGCAGGGCCGGCGCACAATCAGTCAGCCACTACATGGCACACTCTATAACTCCGGATTAGGCAGCGGTTTCAGAAGTCGCCGCTTCGGTGTTGATTAAAAGATCAAATGAGCGCCACGCTATCACCGCCATCAACAGATTGCCCAAAAAGGCACCGGCAAAAAAACCGATGAGGCCAAAGTAGTAACTGCCAATCCAGGCCAGCGGAATGTAAAACACGAAAAAGCGCATCAGGCTCAGATATAGAGCAAGCATTGGTTTGTGCAG
>JBDNGQ010000143.1:0-17053 GCA_041689205.1 Pseudohongiellaceae bacterium
CTGCCACCACCGCCACTTCGCATGCGTTGCAGAATTTCCGGAGGAATCTCGCCACCATTCTCCGCTATCATTTGCTCCATGCGCTCACGGAACTGGGCGGGCATCTGACTCAGATCGGCTGCGTCAACAGATGCCGCTGCCCCGCTGTCCGGTCTGCGTCCCTGCTGACGCGCCTGCCGGGTTTGTGTAATCTGCTCCAGACGGTTATCCATCGGGGCACCCAGGGTTGGAGCTTCGCGTTGTTCGCTGCGCGCCAGCCGCTCTTCAATACTCAATCGCTTAACCATATCTGCGACCACGTTGGCGCCAAGGAAGCGTTCAAAATCCAGCCGTGCAAACTTCATTTTCTGGGTTGCCGAATTCAGGCTGGAAACGTTCTGATTGATTCTGATCTCAAGCTGGGCTTTGCGTTCGATATACTGAGATTCAGCAGTTTCATAAGCGATTTCCTGATTGAGCTTCTGCTCTTCAAGCGATGACGAATCGAGCTCGACCAGAATTTTTTGGTTAATGACATCTTCGGGAGTTACCCGGTAGCCTTCCTCAACAATAGCAAGAATCTTAACGCCCTGATTACCGCGCACTGATGAGCGAATCTGCTGTGACTGCAGCGCTTCAATATTGCCGCCCTCGCGGACAATCACATCGAATGCACCCTGCCTGACCTCAAACACCGTACCGACACCACCGCCTCCGCCAGCACTACCGACCACAGAAATCAGTGCAATCACCAGAACACCGGCAGCCGCCATCAGCCCGATCTGCACTTTTTTGTCGGCAGCCTTGTAACGGCTCTGCGCGTCAGCGATCAGTCGCTTAATTTTCATAGCTACCTCATCCTGCCTGGAACGGCGGGTCTCTTTCTGGATATTGTCTGAATCAGCGCTCATTGCTGCCCTCCTGCCATTGCCCCTGTTCGTCAACATACAGCATGCCAATATCTCTCCATAGCGCAAGTTTGGCCACATTATGATCCACAAGGGCACCGGATAATGCGGTTCGAGCATTAATCAGGTCGTTTTGCGCATCAACTGTGTCCTGAATATTTCCAAGCCCCAGCTCCGCACGCAGCTCCGCCTCTTCAACTCGGCGATCGTTAATCTGCACGCTGGTAAGACTTATTTCATAGTTCTTTTCGGCTTCCTGCATTGCACGCCAAGCATCCAGCACCTGCAGCTTCACAGTATCTACGGTCGATTCATAGCCACGGATTGCCGCTTCGTAATCGATAAGCGAACGCCGATAGTTAGTGCGCTCCAGCATTTGGTCCACCGGCACATCAAGAGCTAAGCCAGCGCTGTAGTCCGTGCGACGGAAGTCCAGATCGCCGATGGCCGAACTGCTGCCGGGTACCGAGGCATCCACCAGCAGATTCAAATCCGGCAAAAAGGCATTGGCAGCCACATCTACTTTGCGAGCCCGGTCCTGAATGCGGTCAACCTGGGTGAACAGGTCCAGACGACTGGACATTGCCAGCTCAATTGCCAGGTCCAGAGTCATATCCGGATTGACCATGCCGGCTTCGGCTACCCGCATCATTTCGCTGTCATCCAGCACAACCTTGTCATCGGCATTCAAACCGAGCAGGATTTTCAGATTATCCAGACTGTTGCTGTAGCGCGTAATTGAGCGCGTCCATGCCAGATCGCGCTGCAGTGCGGACTGCTCCAGACGGCCAACCTGACCGGGGGTACGCAGGCCTTCTGCCTGGAATGCCCGTTCACGCTCCAGACTTAACAGCACCGCGCTTAAGCCCTGAAAGTTATTACGCACCACATCGCGGGCCTGTAGCACGGTGTAATACTGGGTCGCCACCCGCACCGACAATTGTTGCCGGTAGCGGGTGAAATCGCGCAGTTGATACAGCAGATCGCGTTCAGCCTGCATCAGGGTTTCCGATGCAACGCGACTGCCGGCGCCGCGCAGCAGTGGCTGGGTAAAGGAGCCGATCAAGGCTGAGGAAGTACTCTCCTCCAGGTTGCCGGTCATAAAGCGGGTAAAGTTTGAGGTCAGATTAAGTGCGATAGCGCCGCCGCTGCGCAGCAGCAGACGGGTACCCAGCGTTGCTCTGGCAGCAAGGGTTTCTTGCGTGACAATATCGCCGGTTGGAACATTTATCAGCGTGTCGGCATCCCGGACAAATTCATCATTGGCATCCCAGTCGTAAACGCCGCTGACGGTGCTTGAAAAGATGGGAGTGTAGCGGTAGCGATCAAGCGTCAGTGATAAGGCCTGCAGATACAGCCGCTCTCGTTGCAGCTGATAATCCTTATTATGGGTAAAGGTCAGGTCCAGCGCACCTTCCAAAGGAATAATCCGGGCGTTCAATTCACTGTCTGTGGCAGCGCCCAGAAACTCGAAGGATTGCGTGTTAAACGGCCAGGCATCGAGCAACACAGCTTGTTGTTGATCGATAAGCACATCGCGTGACATGCCCGGAACCTGATCCGATTTTTCAGCGATTGCCCCGTAGCTGGCATTATCCGCGGCCTGTTTATTCCATGCAGCCGTGCAACCGGCCGTCGCACAGGCGATCAAACCGGTGAGCAAGAATCTTGAAATAGAAGATCCGGAAAAAATGTGCATAAACCTCGTTAACCACAAAAGACAAAGCAAGAAACTAGTAATTTCCCGGATTGAACAAGTCATTCGAATTATACGGTCTTAAGCCAGCATTGCAGCACAAAAGCGATAAAAGGCACTTTTAGCAAGAGGGACGGCACTATGCACAAGCGTTGTTGCAGCTACTTCTACGTGCGCTCGGGAAATTCCCGTCGCGGCTGCTCCCGTCCGGCACTGCAACGGAGCGGTGGATTGTATCGGTAGAATTCTATACATTAGCTCCTTTAATATTCTGTCCAACCCTTTAATATTCTGTTCAACCCTATCCATATTTCCACCACGGAGAGCTTATGTCCACGCTGTTGTCCACACTAATGGTCCGGGAACTGACCAGCAGAATACTGGTGTCCCTGCTGCTGATCAGCACCTTCACGCTGACTGCCTGCACACAGGATACGCCTGACACCAGCGCCCGCGAACCTTATACCGAACCTGCTTACAGTCGCATTAATCCCCATCACCCGGATGACTTGATGGATACCCATATCTATCAACTCAATAACGGCCTGCAGGTTTACCTGACAGCCAATCCGGAAGAGCCACGCTTTTATGCGGAGATAGCCGTTAAGGCTGGCAGCAAGCACGACCCTGCTAACGCCACCGGCCTGGCACATTATCTGGAACATCTGTTATTCAAGGGCAATCAGCAGCTGGGAACACTCGATTATGCCGCTGAAAAACCCTATCTGGATAAAATTGAAGAGTTGTATGAACAGCATTTCAATGAAACCGACGAAGCCGTTCGCGCCAGCATTTATGCAGAAATAAATCGTAATGCCCAGCTGGCTGCTGAATATGCAGTGCCCAATGAAATTGACAAGCTCTACAGCAATATGGGCGGTTCAGATCTTAATGCACATACCTGGCACGAAGAGACGGTTTACAAAGTGGGCCTGCCTTCGAATCGCCTGCAACACTGGGCAGAAATTGAAGCTGACCGGTTTATCAATCCCGTGTTTCGACTGTTCCATACTGAGCTGGAAACTGTTTATGAAGAACTGAACCGATCGCTTGATAACAAGGACCGCATCTCAGCTTATGCTCTGCAGGACCTGCTGTACAAAAAACACCCTTACGGTCAACAGCCCACCATCGGTATTCCAGAACATCTGAAGAACCCCTCCCTGGTCTATATTCAGAATTATTTCGACACTTACTATGTGCCGAATAATATGGCGATCTTTATCAGTGGCGACATCGATATTGAGGAAACCATTGAGCTGATCAGCGAGAATTTTTCAGACTGGGAGCAGAAACCTGTGCCAGTTACAGGCCCCTGGGTCGAGGATGATATCCGCACGGTTGAGCGCACTACGGTGAAGTACCTCGGTGAAGAGGAAGTTCAAATCGCGTTTCGCACGGTAGCGAATGATCATCCGGATAAGGAAGCTTTAATGCTGCTGGACATGATTCTGGATAATCGCACCGCCGGCCTGATCAATTTGAACCTCACTCAGAGTCAACGCGTACAGGCAGCCGGTTCCTCGCCGCAGTTTCTTAATGACTATGGCTCTCAGACCCTGTGGGGCGTGCCCAAACAAGACCAGACCCTGGAAGAAGTGGAGCAATTGCTGCTGGAGCAGATTGAAATTATCAAACGGGGTGAATTTGAAGACTGGATAATTCCGGCTATCGTTAATGATTTCAAGAAAGGTGAAAAGCGCGCGCTGGAATCCAATACTGCGCGCGTCAGTATGATGCGTACAGCGTTTCTTGCTGAGCATGACTGGGCTCACCAGGTGACTGAGATGCGGCGTTTGGAGAGTGTCCGCAAGCAGCAGGTTGTCGATGTGGCGAACAAGTACTTCCACCAGAATTATGTTGCGGTGTATCGCATCAATGAGCAGCAGGAAATCCCAGTAGTCAGTAAACCACAGATTGATCCTGTGGTGATCGACGCAAGCAGACAGTCGCAGTTTGCCAGCAGGATTCTGGCCCTGCCTGTGGAAGAAATAGAACCCACTTATGTCGAGCTGGATACCGACTATCAGGTGATTGAATACGCGCCTGGCGTGCCACTTTATTACGCGCCTAATCCCTTGAACGATCTGTTTTCGTTCTCCATCACCATCGAAACCGGGACTCTGGAAGATGATCACCTGAGTCTTGCCACCGCCCTGCTTAACAAATCAGGCGCGGGTGAACTCAGCGCCGAAGAGCTGCAAAAGCAGTGGTACCGCCTGGGCAGCGAGTTCTCAATAGGTGCCGGCGAAAATGAGTCAGCGATGGCGGTGTCGGGTCTGGACGAACATTTTGCTGACTCTGTGGCCTTGATGCTTGAAGCGGTTCGCAATCCGACTGTGGACGAGCAGACCCTGGAAGAATTGAAAGGCATTATCCTCAAGTCCCGTGAAGATCAAAAGCAGGATCCTGCAGCGATCAGTCAGGCACTGTATCTGTACAATCGCTATGGAGAGGAATCGCCGATGCTCAAATCATTGAGCAGCAGTCAGATTCGATCCGCAACCGTCGGCGAACTGCAGGACTTAACCCGGGACCTGCTCAACTACAAGCATACCTTGAGTTACACCGGCTCACTGCCGCTGGATGAAGTAGTCGCGATTCTCAAGGAAAAATATCCCGTTGCTGGTGAGTTGCTGGACACGCCACCCTACCAGTTCAGAACGGCTCGAGCGTTTGAGAACACTGAAATCTATGTGGTAGATCGAGAAACTGCGCAGGCACAGATTCGCATCGAGTTCGCAGACGGAAATCTGGACGAAAGCCTGGTGGTCCCCGCATCGATCTTCAACACTTACTTCGGCAGCGGTATGTCCAGTGTGGTATTCCAGGAAATGCGCGAAGCACGCGCCCTTGCCTACTCAGCGCAGGCACAATACGCCCAGGGCTCACGGCTGAATGCGGAGAATATGATGCTGGGAGTCATTGGCTCACAGAACGACAAGGCGATTGACGCAACTTCAGCGTTTATTGATTTATTCGACAATATGCCACGCTCAACTGAACGGTTTGAAGAGGCCAGAAACTCACTGATCAACCGCTACCGCACCTCAACTATCGGCTTCAGATCAGTGAACGGAACAGTGCGAAGCTGGGAGCGTCAGGGCTTAACCGGCGATCCTCGCCGCGAGCGCTTTGCTGCACTGCAGTCCAGCACTGTGGAAGATCTGCTGACCTTCCAGCTTGAGCACGTTGCCAACCGGCCAAAGCTTATTTCTATTGTGGGAGACATGTCCCGCATAGATGCTGATGCGCTGGCGGAATTTGGCACGGTGAAAGAGCTGAGTGTTGATGAACTATTTGTGGATTGATGAGTCTACGCTTCACATTGATTAGCGATGCGGTGGAATTGCTGCTGCAACAACAAAAAAGGGTTTAGCAGATATGAGCAACACTCATGCACCATTGACGGTGAGTAATCTGAATAAACACTATGGCAGTTTTGCAGTACTGAACCAGTTGAACCTGGAAGTCGTCGAAGGCGCCGTACATGGACTGGTGGGTTTAAATGGCTCAGGAAAAACCACCACGCTTGAATGCATACTCGGCATGCAGTCTTTCGATAGCGGGATGATTAAAGTACTGGGGCATAAACCTGCGCAGCTGTATGAGGCCAAAGGCGGGATTGTCAGCATTTTTGACAGCCCCAGCCTGAACCCGAATCTTAGCGTGCGCCAGGTGCTGGAGCATGCACGGATTCTGTGTGACAAGCCCACCCGCAGCCCCGAGGAAGTTGAGCAGATGCTCGGCATTCGTCAGTACAGCAAATTTCGGATTCAACACTTATCGCTGGGTAACCGCCGCCGCGCATCTATCGCCCAGGCCCTGATCGGCAGACCGGCTTTCATCATTCTCGATGAACCCTTTAACGGACTGGATGCCGGTGGCGTTGACGATGTGCTGGCCTTGATCAGCCGTCTTAATCGCGAAGAAGGCACTGCATTTTTGCTATCCAGTCATCAGCTGCCTTATCTGGAACAGATCTGTTCACATATGGCCATTCTGCACAAGGGACAAATAGCTGTCAGTGATAAGGTAGATACCTTATTCAAAATTCGTCAGACCAGCGTCATAATCCGTTGTGATCAACAGCAAAAAGCGCGGCAGCTGCTGTCAGCAAACTCTGACCTGAAGATCATTTCACCGCCCGAAAATGGCGCGGAAATCCGCGTGCACCCGGGCCAACTCAGCTCTGCTGACATAAACAGACTATTAATGGAGAACGGTATCGCGGTATCGGAATTAATCATTGAGCGCCCCTCTCTCACTTCCCTGTTCCACGAGATCACTGGCACTGATACGGCGACTGGCGAAGTTATCGGAGCGGCGGCATGATGCGTGGTTTTGGTAAGGCTTTTAAAGCAGAGCTGTATGTCGCTGTGCGCACGATGCCAGCCCGGCTGATTATTATCGTGCCCGCGCTGATCGTGTTTGCCCGCCTGCTGGTCGAGAAGATTACCCAGTCCGGCACCGAGGCACGTGAGGCGTTGATGGGCCAGTCCACTGGCTTCGATGGCAGCACAGCAGGCAGCAACGCTTATGGTCATTTTGTTGATGGGCTCAGCACCGGACTGACGGTTCTCAGCCTGACCCTGGTCGCTTATGCCGCCTGGTCTTTTGCGTCGGATCGCGATACCGGTGCCTTGCGTCATGTCTTAATCCGCCAGGCCAGCAGACGGGCATTGATTGTCGCAAAACTGGCCATGGTGCATCTGGTGGCACTGCTGGCACTGCTGCTGATAATTCTGACAGTAACTATGACCACCGGGATGCTCTGGGAATTTGGTCCAATTGTCGAGGATGGCTACGAATTGATTGGCACAGAGGAAATACACCGGGAAATTCAACTCGGCCTGCAGCTGGCTTTACTGCCGCTGCCTGCTGCGATCGCGTTCGGGATGCTGGTGTCATTACTGACCAACAGCGCCACCCAGGCGGTCACTGCCGCACTGGGAGCGACGCTGGCGCTGGATATTTTCAAGGACCTGCTGGGCAGTGCTTCGCATTATCTGTATGTCAGCTTTCAGCCCTCCCTGATTGATCAATCCTATCTAAAAGATGTCGGCCGCCTGGTCAGAGGCTATTCCGACGTGCTGGTTGATGAGCGCATCCTCACGCTGAACCAGTGGGTGCCGCTGCCGCAAATGCTGCTGCTGGCGGCTCTCGCGCTGTTAATCGTACCGTGGAGAAAACTGTAAATGTCGATCAACTCTGTGCTGCGCAGCAGCCTGATTCTGCTTTTTGCCGGGCTTTCAGCCTGTATCAGCCACGAAGCACGGCAACTGGTGCCAAGCCTTACTCTGTCCCCCGAGGTCGTCACGCTGAGTGGCGAAAGCAGTCGCTCAACCCCAGGCCAGGGAGTGAACTTCGGCATGGTGACCGCAATTAACGAAAGCGATTCACTCACCAACATCACCGTGCTGCCCGGTGTGCGGGTGCGTTCCGTGACCCCGGGTGCTGCGGTTGCGGTTGCCGGCATCCGTGCGGGTGATGTCATTCTGGCCATCGACGGACGGGAAACCAATCATCCGGATCTGATTGATGCCATCGCGATGGAGACAGCCTCTGCACAGACCTTTCAATTCCAGGTTCGCCGCAATACCACCGTCTTTGACGCCACCGTGAACGCGCGTCCAATACTTGATGAGCGGGTCGCCCCGGTTGAACTGTATCGCGCTGATCCGATCGCAACCCGCGCCGGCTTCAGCACCGTTTTATTGGAAAGTGCAGACCAGCAGTCATTATCCGGTGCGCGTATTGTTGAAATTTTTGAAGACAGCCCGCTGCCTGAGCACGGCTTTGCAGTCGGTGACATCATTCTGGCAATCAATGGCCAGCGGGTGGAATCAGCTCAGGGTTTCATTAACAGCGTACATAACGAATTTGCATTGGGTGATACCATCACTTTAAATTCAGCCCGCGATGGTCGAGTCAGCGAGAGTCGCCTGACCTTGTGGGATCCGGGTCGCAGGATCAGCAAGATAAACTTGTGGCCGCTGCTGAGCTATGAGTCAACACTGAGCCCTGAACGCACCAGATTGTCGATCGTCGATCTGTGGCTGTTCTCGTTATTTTCATACCAGCGCGTCGACGGCGAAAAGGAAGTTCAGTTGTTCAGTCTGTTTCGTTTCGCCACGGGTTACGGGGAATTGCAGGAGGAGGATCGATGAAAGCCCTCGCATTGCCGCTGCCGCCTCCGGGCATCCGGCCCGGTATTGCCGAAACCATGGCAGCAACCATTGCAGCGACTATTAGAGTGAGCATTGCAACCGCCACTCTGGCAGCCAGCACTGCCAGTGCCCAGCCAAATTATGTCGTGTCCGAAATACCTGTGCCCGAATGGCCCGACCGGATAGTGCGCGCTGATATGGATGGCAGTGGACGCCAGGATTTGATTGTACCGCAATGGTCGCAGGAGGCGGGACGTGAGCTGTTGGTGTATCTGCAACGCCCCAATGGCAGCTATGAGCAGCAGGTGTCGCGACAGATCGAGATCAAACCCGAGATAGTAGCGGTGGCATTTGCCGATGTGCGCGATGAACCGGGCCAGGAATTACTGCTGTTTTCAAACTCCTCAGTGTTCAGCCTGACTTCAGAGATCGCCAGTTACAGCGGCAATCTGCAGCAGTTGTTCGACTGGAATCTGATTGCGTCAGTACCGGACAAACGGCAAATCCTGTTTTTGAATCCGGTAACGAACCCGAACAGCAGGCAGTTTGATCTGTTACTGCCCGGACGCGACACCTACGCTTACTTTCGTGGCGCTGCTGATGGCAGTTTCACAAAGACTCATGAATTTAGCACGATAAACACGGAACTGGATCCAGCCGATATTCCCCTGGGCCGTGGCCGTTTTTCCACGGATATTCAGATTAATGAACGCGATGGCATCGTGTTGAATGTGCGAGCCAGCGTCATCTCCAGCTTCAGCGGTATTGTCAAGGAATGGAGCGACCGAAGCGAGGATGACACCTTGCTGAGCAGCAGCACCTGGATGCCAGCAGCCACCATTGCCAGCATGAGTGCCAAGGCAGCGACAGACATTGTCTACATGAATATCGGTAACGATCTGCTCGGCCAGATAAATATTGTGCGCCAGAATGCTGATGGCAGCTACCCTGCAACACCGAGCTGGCAGGGATCAATTGATACCAGTGGCGATATCCGCCTGCTTGATTTCAACGATGACGGGCAGACAGATATTATCCGCATCATCGATAGTTCCAATGAATGGAACGTGCATTTTTACCGCAACCGGGGCGGTCGCTTCGAATTCGACAGACCCGATCAGATCATGAAATTCTCTGGCTACGATCTGAATCTATCGATCTCCGACATCAACCAGGATGGCCGCCCACAACTGAGCATCACGTATTACACCATTCCAATTGTCGGTGCTATCCGCAACTCCAGCATTGTACGCACGCAGTTGATTTATGGCAGCAGCCCCGGTGGCAACCAGATCTTTAACAGCCGACCGGATTTTAAGCTGGACGAAACTTTTTCTGCCAGTTCAATAAGGGGTTTGTCCGAGCAGATTTATCTGCAGGCAGATCTGAGCGGCAACGGTCGCATTGATGCCCTGTACCTGACCAGTGAGGGCATTCTGGCCGCGAAAGCTATTGACGCTGCTCTGCGCTTTGCGGATCAGCCGTTCTGGCAGTACGTGCCGACTCGCACTATTACTTCGTTTGAAGTGACTGATCTGAATAATGATGAAGTGCCAGACATCATTCTTTATCATTCGAACACCGCAAGCATACTGGTATCTGCACCATGATTTTTCCTAAATCTTTGGGAGCGGCGCTGGTCCTGTCAGCTTTCATTCAGACCACGCAAGCGCAGACAGCTGACGACATCGCGCTACCCGGCTATGCCCGCCATGCTTTCAGCTTCCCGGCGGAAACCAGCCGCTTACTGTTGGTGGACGCCGATAAAGATGGATTGAAAGACATCATTGCGGTTAACGAAACACTCATCAGTATTTATTTCCAGCGTCGGAACGGTGGTTTTGATTTTACTCAGGCTGACACCAGTCTGAGCCTGCCCGGCGAGGCCACTGGCTGGGATCTCAGTGAAAATTATGGCAGTCGACCACAGCAGGAGTATTCCCTGCTGGCACTGATTGATGGCCGTCAGATTCAGGCCTGGCCAATCCAGAATCGCAGTTTTGGCCAGCCACAGGAAATCATCAGCGGTCTTAGCGGATTCCTGGGCAAAGGCAGCTATCAGCTGAATTTTTCCCGGGATATCAATAATGATGGCTTGGATGATCTGATCATTCCTGGCTCAGGGGAAATGATGCTGCATATCCGCAATCAGGATGGCAGTTATCAAAATGCGCTCAGCGTGCTATCGGATATGCAGATCCGCACCAATCTCAATGCTGATGGGGATCTGGAACGGGATCTGGGGCAATCGCTGATTATCCCGATGATGGAATTACGCGATGTTAACGGCGATGGCCTGCCGGATCTGATCTCTGACACCAGCGAACGCTTCGATGTGTTCCTGGCCAGCAACGGCAGCAGCGAACAGTACTTCCCGCCACTGCCCACTTATACCATTGACCGTCTGGAAATCCGCGAACGGCTGGGTGATTTTGATGTCGATCAGCTGGATTTCTCCAATCTGACTGGCGTGCTGGCACTGACTCATGAGGAGGTGCTGGACGACGTTAACGGGGATGGCATAGATGATCTGCTGCTGCGTGAAGCTGGCAAGGTATCGCTTTTCCTGGGTCGCAAAGATGGCATCACTTTTGGGCAGCCGCAGCAGGTGCTGCGCTCCGGCGGCAATGTGCTCACCACGTTTTTGTATGATGAGAATGAAGATGGTTTAAAAGACCTGTGGCTGTGGCGTGTCGAACCGATTTCAGTAGGCGATCTGTTTGTGTGGCTGGCTATTTCAGGCAGCATCAATGTGGAAGCGTTCGTCTACCGTAATGAGGGGCAGCGCTTTGCCAGCCGGCCTGCTCGCAAAGTGACCGTAGCACTTAAGTTCCCCTCAGCCGTAAGGATGATCAGCTCAGTGCTCGATGTGCGCGAGCGCGCCCGTTCAATGTCCGATGTCGTGGTCCCCACTGCACTGGCCAGCGTCAATGGCATGAGCAACAATCATGATCTACTGGTGTTGCTGGAGGATCAGGTGCAGGTATTCTTCGACTCCATTCAGAAAGATCCACCGGTCAGTGATGATCGGTTTCTGGCCTCGTTGAATTACAGCCGCAGCCGCGACAATTATGAAATTGATATTCGAAGTATCATCGATAATTTCGAGATCGAACAGAACCGGGAGTTACGTCAGGTGCAGGGTCGCGAACCTGATGTTTCGGTAGCGCTGAATGGCGCCATGCGCAATGGTGACATCATCACCAGTGATCTTAACGGCAATGGACTGGATGATGTGTTTGTATTCATGGCGCGCGACAAAGACGTCATAACGGGTATTCTCTTGTTATCTGAGCGTCGCGAAGGTGACTTCTAACTGATCAACGGAAAGACTTTATGAGGAGAGACTTTATGAAGAAGACAGTTTTGATTACCTTTGTTGTAGCACTGGTCGTTGTGAATCTGGCTGGCTGGGCGATTCAAACTTACACCGAGGTCAATTTTGGCATGGCAATTCGTATTCCAGTAATTCTGGGCATCACCTTTATAGCCGCCATTTTTGGTTTCGCTGGCGCGCTGGTCAGCAAGGCCACTAAAGAAAAACCATAATTGCGCAGCGAGCAGCACAGGCAACAACTTACAAAGGCACCAGCTTACGAGTAAGTCGAGGGAGCACGGAGCGCATGTATTACGGTGAGAAATTCAACAGCATCAGCCATCTGGTCGGCGCTGCACTCGCACTGGTCGGTCTGGGCGCACTGCTCACGGTCAGCATTCAGTCGGGCGACATGGCCACCATCGCCAGCTTCAGCGTGTTTGGTTTCACCCTGGTGTTGCTGTATACCATGTCCACGCTGTATCACAGCTTCCATCCTCCGGCATTAAAAATCCTGTTCCGCAAACTGGATCATGTCACTATCTACCTGTTGATTGCGGGCACCTACACGCCGTATCTTACCGTATCTCTGGGCGATCAGACCGGCTATAGCATGCTGCTCATTATCTGGCTGCTGGCATTACTGGGCCTGCTGATCGACATACTCAGTCCGCGCCGTCTGATCGCATTGCAGATAGTCATCTACCTGTTCATGGGTTGGATTGTGATGTTCCGCTACTCCTCCTTTTCCAGCGCAATCCCAGCTACCGGGATGTTGCTGCTCACGCTGGGTGGGGTGGCTTACACCGTGGGCGTCATTTTTTACGTGCTCGATAAAATGCGTCTGCTGCCCCATGCACATGGCATCTGGCATGTGTTTGTGCTGGTCGGTTCCGGGCTGCATTTCGCATCTATTTTCGGCTACGTGCGCTGAGCAGAGTTGATGCGCGAGGGGCCTGTATGGATGAATTTATGACCCAGGACCAGTTCACTATCGTCGCCATTCTGATTGCCACCATGGGGATGTTCCTGTGGGGGCGCTGGCGTCATGATATGGTGGCCCTGGGCGCATTGCTGGCCTGTGTATTCACCGGCCTGCTGCCAGCTGCTGATGCCTTTATTGGATTCAGTCATCCTGCCGTGATCACGGTTGCCTGTGTACTGGTGCTCAGCCATGGCCTGCAGATTTCCGGCGCAATCAATTTCGTCACCCGTCGGATACTGCCGCTGGCAACCGGGCCAGCCACCAGCATCTTTGTACTAACCATGCTGGCTGCAGTACTGTCGGGATTTATGAACAATATCGGCGCACTTGCGCTGTTGATGCCAATGGCTCTGCAGATCGCCAATAAGCAGAATCTGCCGCCGGGCCGGGTATTAATGCCACTGGCATTTGGTTCAATCCTGGGTGGCACTACTACTCTGATCGGCACACCTCCCAATCTGGTCGTTTCCGGCTTCCGTGCAGAGGCCGGTATGGGTCAGTACGCCATGTTTGATTTCTCTTCAGTCGGGGTAATCATCGCAGTGGCCGGTGTGCTGTTTGTCGGCCTGCTGGGCTGGCGGTTGGTACCTACACGCAAACAATCGGGTGCAGCTGGTTTTGAAACCGGCATCTATCTGACCGAAGTGCGGATTCTTCCCGACAGCAAAGCAGTGGGTAAGACGCTGCGTGAAGTCGAAGTCATTCTCGATAAAGCGGATGCTCAGATTGTCGGCCTGGTCAGAGGTGAAATTAAGGTGATTGCGCCGTATTGGCGACGCATATTGCGTGACAATGACATTCTGGTGATTGAAGCGGATCCCAGTTCGATGGGCGATGCGCTGACCAGTCTTGGACTCAAGCTGGAGGAAGCGGAGTCTTTAGAAACGGAGGATTCGGAAGACGCTCCCAAATCAAAGAATCGACGTGACGACGAAGATCCATTGATACAGGAACTGGTGGTCATGCCTGGCTCGGTGCTGGTCGGGCGATCAGCCAGTGATATCGAGCTTCGCACCCGCTATAGCATCAACCTGCTGGCCATTTCCCGGCAAGGTCGACGTTCCGTGAAGCGTCTGCGCTATACTGACGTGCGGGCGGGCGATGTGCTGTTGATGCAGGGCGTTCCGGAAGCGGTCAACAGCTTCTCCAGTGACTACAATTGCGTGCCGCTGGCCGAACGTGACCTCCAGGTGCCGGTGACCGACTCGCAGCCGCTGCTGGCCGGTTTGATTTTCCTCTCAGCGGTGCTGCTCACGGGTGCCGGTCTGTTGCCCGTGGCTATCTCCTTTGCAGCCGCAGTGCTGGCCTATATGGCCTTGCGTATCGTGCCGCCACGCTCAGTTTATCAAACCATTGACTGGTCGGTGATCGTTCTGCTGGGGGCACTGCTGCCGGTTGCCACGGTGTTTGCCGACACCGGTGCAGCAGATATTCTGGCCTCAGGCCTGCTGGCATCGGTCAGCCAGGGCAACCCGATTATTGCGCTGGTTCTGGTCATGGTCATTACCATGAGCCTGTCCGACTTCATGAACAATGTGGCTACCGCAGCGATGATGTGCCCGCTGGCGCTGAGTGTCGCCCTGCAACTTGAAGTTAATCCTGATACCTTTTTAATGGCCGTCGCTATCGGTGCATCGTGTGCTTTCCTGACCCCTATCGGGCACCAGAATAATACCCTTATACTGGGGCCTGGCGGTTTTCGATTTGGTGATTACTGGCGCTTGGGGCTGCCTCTGGAAATAGTGATTATCGCAACTGGCATCCCGGCGCTGTTATGGGCATGGCCTTTATGAGCACATTTTTCGGGCTGATCCTGCTGCTGATGATGGTCGGTCCTTATCTGCTGCCACTTCCCGAACTGACGGACGTGGCCCCTGCGCAAACCCTGGCCCGCCCTGCTGGTAAGTTCTTGCGTCTGCCCTGGCCTGGCACTGATGGCATCCAGTTTTACTATGAACACGATGAATATACCGGCGCACAAGCCACGCCTCCGGTGTTTATATTAATGCATGGGTTTGCAGCCAATCTGAGCAGTTGGGATTCCATCCGTCCGTGGCTTGCCAGGCAGGGTCACGTTATCGCCTATGACCGCATCCCTTTTGGCCTGAGTGAGCGCGTATTGCCGGAGCAATGGGAGGAAGATAACCCGTATACTGACCAGGCCGCCGTGGCACAGCTGAGCAGTCTGCTGGATACCTTGAAGGTGGAGCAGGCAATTCTGGTGGGTAACTCTGCGGGCGGCAACCTGGCGATGCAGTTGGCACTGACTCAGCCGGAGCGCGTGCAGGCGCTGCTGCTGTTGAGCCCGTCGGTATACACTGGCAGCCCGGCAATACTGAGTATGGTTGCGGCTATCCCGCCCCTGCGCCGGGCCGGCCTGTTGCTCAGTCGGCGACTGGCCAGCAGCGGTAAACTGCTGGAAATGGCGTTTCATGATCCGAGCCTGATCACCCAGCAACAACGAGATAATACGGCGCTGATTGCCAAAGTGGACAACTGGGACACCGCATTCTGGGAATTTGTGCGCGCCTCGCGGATGCGCAACATCAACGTCAGTGAACGTTTAGATGAGCTGCGGATGCCGCTGCTGCTGATCAGCGGGGACAACGACAGAATTGTGGCGACCCGGGAAACTATCCGACTGGCGGCAGCACTGCCCGATGCCACGCTGGAGATACTGCCTGACTGCGGACACCTGCCGCAGCAAGAGTGTCCTGAAGCAGTCATCAATGCCATCGGCCAATGGCTCGTAACTCAGCAACCGACATTATTTCCAGCCACATCTCAGGGGCTAAAAAAGGAGACTGACCAGAAACTTAACCAAGGACTTTAACCAGAGACTTTAACCAGGGACTTTAATCAGTGGACTTCACCGAAGCCATCAAGGAGCACAGTCATGAACAGCAAACAATTCGACATTGTCGTATTTGGGGCCAGCAGTTTCGTCGGTCAAATTCTCTGCCGTTACTTGCATCAACACCTGGCGGGTACTGTTACTGCCTGGGCAATGGCAGGCCGCTCCGAAAGCAAACTGAAACACTTCCGGGCGGAATTGGGCAAAGGAGCTGAGTCCATAGAGATTATTGTTGCGGACGCTAAGGATGAGGCAGCGCTTGCCAGAATGTGTCAGCAAACCCGGGTGGTCGTGTCCACTGTGGGTCCGTATGCACTGTACGGCGAGCCCCTGGTGAAAGTCTGCGTGGAGACTGGCACCGATTATTGTGACCTGACCGGTGAAGTGCAATGGATTCGACGCATGATCGCTCGTTATGAACAGGCTGCCAAAGAATCAGGTGCCCGCATTGTCCATTGCTGCGGGTTTGACTCGATACCCTCTGATATGGGCGTGTATTTTCTGCAGCAGCAGGCAGATCAGCAGTTCGGTTCTCACTGCAGCAAAGTGAAAATGCGGGTTAAAAGTCTGAAAGGCGGTGCCTCCGGTGGCACCATCGCCAGCATGATCAATGTGGTCAAAGAAGCTGCTGCCGATCCTGATCTGCGCACAGAGCTGGCTGACCCCTACTCTATCTGCCCCCCCGATCATCAGTTAAAGGCAAAGCAGCATGCCATTACGGTTGAATATGATGAGGATCTTAAAAGCTGGGTAGCACCGTTCATCATGTCAGGCATTAATACCCGGGTAGTGCATCGCTCTAATGCGCTGCTGACCGCGGCATACGGAACAGATTTTAGTTATGACGAAGGGTTGCTGACGGGCGATAGCAAAAAGGGCCGGGGCCGCGCACGGCGCCTGGCATGGGCGCTGGACATGTTCATGCTCGGGGTAGCCTTGCGACCCAGCCGCTGGTTACTGCAGAAATTCCTGCCCAAACCTGGCCAGGGACCCAGTCCACAGGCTCAGGAGAAGGGTTATTTTGATCTGCTGTTTGTGGGCAGGACCGCCAGCGGACAAACGCTGCACACGAAAGTCCATGGGGACCGCGACCCCGGCTATGGAGCGACCGGCAGAATGCTCGGGCAAGCGGCGCTGTGCCTGGC
>JBDNGQ010000144.1:0-11500 GCA_041689205.1 Pseudohongiellaceae bacterium
TACTGAAAAAATCGTGAAAAAAAGTTTAATAAGCACTGCATATCCTCATTCTGAAATCAAAATCCGTTCAATGTTGCATAACGGTCACGATGAAAGGCCGCATCGCCAAGGCACTGCTGCACCACGCGCGCACGCTTCAGATAAAAACCTATGTCAAACTCATCAGTCATACCAATACCACCGTGCAATTGCACAGCCTCATTGCTGACCAGTTCAAATACTTCGGATAATTTCGACTTGGCAATACTGGCCAGGTCCGGGATATTTTCCTGTGTCCCATCAAGTTCACTGAAGGCTTTTCGCACTGCCGATCTACACAATTCTATCTCGCTGTACATCAGCGCTGCGCGATGCTGCAAGGCCTGAAACGATCCCAGAACCACACCGAACTGCTGACGCTGTTTTAGATATTCCATGGTGCGCTCAAAGACTTCCTTGATACTGCCGAGCATTTCTGCCGCCAGACCAATGCGACCGATATCCAGGGTTTTTTCCAGTATTTCATAGCCCTTATCAATTTCACCGAGAACGTCAGCTGCAGTAACCTCAACATCAACGCAGCGAATATTGGCAGTATTGCGACTGTCCGCCATCCATGTTCTATCAATGTGCAAACCGGCACTGTTGTTATCAACGATGAATAAGCTGATGCCGTCTTTGCTGTCCGTTTCACCGGATGTACGCGCAACCAGAATCAATTTATCGGCGATATGCCCATCGAGCACAAAAGTCTTATTGCCGTTAATCTTGAAACCAGCGCTGCTTTTCTCGGCACGGCAGACTATACGTGCAGGATTGTGAAACGCAGTTTCCTCCAGGGCCAGAGCCAGCAGCAATTCACCACTGGCAACTGCTGGCAGAAAGTGCTGCCTCTGAGCTTCGCTGCCCCCCAGGTTTATTGCAGTAGCACCGAGTAATACCGTTGCGACCAAGGGTGAAGGAAAAAGTGTGCGACCGGTCTCCTCCAACACAATCCCGAGTCCGCCATAACCAAATCCAAAACCACCACAATCTTCGGGAATGGCCATGCCAGCCCAGCCCAGAGCACACATTTCACTCCAGAGATTTTTTGAATAGCCGAGTGGATCGCGGGTATCACGCAGATGACGCAGTACCTTCACCGAGGCCTGGTCACGGCAAAAACCGCGCACCGTATCCTTGAGCATTTCCTGATCTTCGTTCAACACTAATGACATTGATCAGTTCTCCTGTTTTGCCAGCATGCTGGTCATATCCGGCAAGCCCAGTACCCGTTTCGCGATCACATTAAGCTGTATTTCATAAGTGCCGCCTTCAATTGAATTCCCCTTCGAGCGCAACCAGTCGCGTGCAGCTGCCAGTTCCTGCGGCCCGAAATCTTCCGGGTTTACTGACTCCCAGCCAAGCGCCTGCGTACCCATCGCGCGCAGTAAGAGCTCGTAGCGGCGCTTATTAAGCTCACAGCCATAGTTCTTCAGCATTGAAGAAGTAGCATTTGGCCCCCTGCTCTGTTTTGCTTCCTGAGCAGAGCGCTGAGAAGTGAATGCAAATGCTTCGCTGTCGATTCTGTGCTGAGCAATCTGATCGCGCAACACCGGATCAGAGAGCCTGCCTTGGTCACCCCGGTAAGCCATTGCCACGGCTTCCAGACCGGTATTCTGACTGCCTCTGGCAGCGCGCCCACCACCCAGGCCGAAGCCGGAAATCATCGTGCGCTCATGCTGCAGCAGACGTTTTGCAATGGCCCAGCCATCATTCAGCTTGCCAATCAGATTGCTTGCAGGAACCCGCACATCATCGAAGAAGGTTTCGCAGAATACCGAGTTACCACTGATCAGTTTTATTGGTTTGGTGGTGACGCCTTTGCTGCGCATATCAAACAGAATAAAACTGATACCGCTGTGTTTAGGCACCTCAAAATCTGTACGCACCAGACAGAAAATCCAATCGGCTTTATCGGCATAGGAGGTCCAGATTTTGGCGCCATTGATAATGTAATCATCGCCGTCCAGCACAGCTTTGGTCGCCAGTGAGGCCAGATCCGATCCTGCGCCTGGCTCACTGTAGCCCTGGCACCAGCGAATTTCGCCGCGCACAATCGCCGGAATATGCTCCATCTTCTGCTCGTGCGTACCCGTCTCCAGCAACACGGGTCCGAGCATACTGATACCAAAACTGTTCAAAGGATTACGCGCTCTGATGCGCTGCATTTCTTCGGCAAGAATTACGCTCTGCGCTTTATTCAGTCCGCCACCACCGTATTCGCCAGGCCACGTCGGACAGGTCCAGCCTTGCGCCGCCATGCGCTCCAGCCATACTTTGCTGTCTGGATTTTTGAACACTGGATTACGCCCACCCCAGACAATCTCATCTTCGGGCATCGGTGTGCGCATAGCCGGTGGGCAGTTTTCCTCCAGCCAGGCGCGCGTGCTTTTTCTAAAATCGTCTTGCCTGAATTCTTCGTGTCTTGAATCTTCCATCCCGGATCCTCTTGAATGACTTGATCAGTCAATAATGGCCTGATTGACTACATTGTGGAAATTCTCACGCAGCCCCAGGTGCGTATAAGGCCGAATCTGCGTGAGCATGATCGCAATCAACTCCTCTTCCGGATCAATCCAGAAAATGGTGCCGAATGCCCCACCCCAGCTGACCGAGCCTTCGGTGTCTGAGGTATTGGCAACGGCGCTATCGAGCACCACCGAATAGCCCAGACCAAAACCTACGCCTGGGCCACTCAACCACAAAGGCAGGTTCCCGGTGTAATTCTTAAATATCTGCTCGACTGTTTTCGGGCCGAGCAGACGCACGCCATCAAGCTCGCCACCATTGAGCATCATCTGCTGGAAGCGGATGTAATCATGTGCTGTTGAAACCAGCCCACCGGAACCCGAATAGAAATTGCGTGGGCCTTTGAAGTAATTACTGTTGCTGTCGCCAACCTCAGTGAGTATCAATCTGTTCTCATTGCTGGCATCAGGACCATACAAACTCGCAAAGCGGCTGAGCTTGTCTTCCGGCAGGTAGAAAAACGTATCGTTCATCTGCAGCGGCGTAAAAATGCGCTGATGCAGATATTCATCAAGTGACAAACCGGAAATGACCTCGACAAGTCGGCCGACCACACTGGTCGCCGCCGAATATTCCCAGCGCGTACCCGGCTCGTAACGCAGCGGCAGTGTCGCCAGCCGATCAGTCCAGGTATCCAGCAATTCATTTTCCTGCACTGCCATGGTCGATTGGTAAGCGGGTATGTCACCCCGGTAGCTGTTCTGGAACCCGGCGGTATGAGTCAGCACATGCGCAAAGGTGATCGCCGTTTTTGCCGGCTCCAGTGTTAGCACATCGCTGCCCGGACTCTGCACCTCAATATTCATGTTTTTGAATGCCGGCAGCCAGTTGGAAATTGGATCGTCAAGCTGAAACCAGCCTTCTTCATACAGCATCATCAACGCGACTGAAGCGATTGGCTTGGTCATTGAGGCCATCCGGAAGATCGTATCTGCACTCATCGGTTCGCCCGATGCGACATCTTTTTCGCCCTGGGCATTGAAATGGACTACTTTGCCTTTGCGCGCCACCAGTGTGACTGTGCCGGCAACCAGCTCATTATCGATATAACGCTGCATCAGCGTATCAATGCGTTTGAGGCGCTCGGAAGACATGCCCACACTCTCGGGACTGACCATTGGCAGACCCGATGACGGCGGCGCAGCAAAGACGGAAGCAGTGAATATCAGTGAAACGAAAGTAAGCGAGCGGATCAGCATGGTGGGACCCCAGATGGTTATTTTTGTAGACCAGCAGTATACACGAAGCTGAACGGGCATTAATCGACTGCCCGTGTGCTGATTTGCAGGTAATTTTTCCCAAGCCGGGCGGCAATGCTGTAGACCGCCGTCCCGTATCAATCAGGTACCAAAACGATAGCGCAATTTCATCACCAACTGGCTGGCCAGCGGCTCATCCCAGGCATTGTTGAACTGCTGATTAAAATTGATCAGCTCGCTGCGCTGATTACCGTTCCTGGTATAAACGATAAAAATGTCGGACAACGGTGCAATCTCCCAGCGATAACGTACCTGGAAATTCATCTGCGACAGGGAAAAGTCATTGCCTGACCCATCCGGTCTGGCGACTTCTACCAGATCACGATTGCGGGTTGGGGCATCAGCAGGCAGCACATAGAATCTGTCGCCAACAGCACTGATACCAACCCATTGCAATCCTGCAGTGATTTGCTGACGTGCCGTCAAATAATACTCAACACGAAAACTGGCATTCCACTGCTCACTCTCAAATGCGGTGAAATTCTGGCTGCGCTGGTGCAACAGCCAACCATCCCGGTTCTCATAACCCAGATTTGCTGCCAGACTGAGATTTGCCATCGGACGCCAGTTGATACCACCACCCAGTTTATGCGCATAACCGGCTACTGATTCCTGCGACAATTCATAATCAACACCCACACTGAAAGCTCTGGCCGGGTTGGTCATATAACCGGCCAGATAATTGGTTCGCGTACGGTTTGCAAAACTGCCGTTGCCAAAACTGTTTCTGTCATCATAGCGCTTGCCAAAATTCTGCAGCGTAAATGAAATCCGATCCAGGTTATTTCGGGTGACATTGACGCTCGTAGCCGTGCCGGCAAGAGTGCGGTCACCATTAAGATTTTCTTCGTAACGAACAAAGGAATTAACGCGCAGATCCCGCACGCGGGTAAGACCCGTCTTGGTCCACTCAAAGCGGTACCAGGTTTCCCAGGAATCATTACGCTCCTGAAAACCGAAATTATTGACATCAACAGTGTCATCCATATAAGTAAGATGCAGCGTATGCTTGAAACCCTGCGACGGTGAATAAACGATGTCAGCGTAAGCGCCGTAACCGTCGCCTTTATCATCCACGCTGGATGCAAGCACCTGACCATCAATATTCCAGATGCCGCCCTGCGTCAGATAATGGAAGTCAACGGCATGCACCTGCGCATCGGAGTCCGGGTGGGCTACCCGCGTGCCTATATACCCCAGACCACGATACGCCGCCCCACCTTTGCTATCTTCGTACAACAGACGGAAGGCGCTGAAATCCCGGCCATCCTGCTCAATTCGCTGACCGCCGGCACGATACAGCGTTTCATCTTCAGCTGCGGCCAACAGGCCATAGCGGAAACTGCCAGCCTGGCCGGTCACTTTCGCTGCGCCGATTAAATCGGCTGTCTGAATACGCTCGCGTGCCGGTAGTACCACGCCAGCAGGTAAGTCAGGCGAACGAGGTCGCCCACCAATGCGGCGGGTATTGATAATGTTGAAGCGTTTATTGGCATTATTACCAGCGCGCGGGGTGGTGTTAAAAATTTCCTGACCCTCCTGAAAAAACAGGCGCTTTTCAGGAAAAAAGGTTTCATTGGCAGTCAGGTTCACCACCACATCGTCGGCTTCAGCGGCACCAAAATCCGGGTTCAGCGTAGCGGTTAATTGAAAATTGCTGGAAGGGCGCCAGAATACGTCCACTCCGCTGCGATGTTCCCAGCTGGCGTCGATATCATCATAGGTGGAGGCGAAAGAGGGAAACAGACTCCACTGCTGTCTTGGGTTTACTCCCTCCAGTTGCAGCCGCGGATACTGGCTGAGGAATACCGGATCGCTTCTCGCAATAGCTGGCCAGCCCCAGTTCTCATTCAGGTGGGCAACCACCCGCTCCGAATAAAAACCGATATAACGGATGCCTTCACGCGCTGGCATCGCAAGCTGCCCCCAGGGCAGAAAGAATTCGGCAGACCAGCCCCTGTCAGTTTCCGCAGTAGCGCCATACCAGGCACCGTCCCACTGACTGTTGTACTGCCGCTCCGGCAGAATGGTGCCATCAAGCTGATTGTCGCCCAGCGCCATACTGACCCAGTAACCGAAGTTGCCTTCACCGGAGGTATCCAGCGTAAAGGTGATGCGGTCTCGGCTCTCATTGCGGTTATCTCTTCCAGTAATTCGACGGATCAGCGTATCGGTCGGCTGCTCCATATCGATGCCGACATAAATACCTCTGTCGTTATAGAAAATGCGTATCCGATTATTGTATCTGGCCGGTTCCAGGGTCTCCGGTTCAACCACCCACATGCCTTCCATTGCAGGAATCTGTGCCCAGACTGCATCAGTAAGCTGACCATCCAGGTCCAGTTCGACATCGTCCGGAAAGCGCTGCAAAGCCAGCACCAGCTCGCGGCCAGAGCGCGGTTGCAGCTCCATGTCCTGATCAGAAGTGACAGGCTGCGCCTGCAATACCTGGGTGACTATCAAGGACACAAATGCAAAGTGCGGAAAAACTGACGATAATCTCACAACTGATTCCCCGGGCTGTATTTATTCGACCGATGATCACATCATCTCTGCAAAACCGGTGAGGATATAGAAAAAATGGATAAAGTCCACCGGGTATGACTCATGGCGAGCTGTTCCGCGAGCACACAATAAGCCCCTGCACGCCCCATAAAAAAGGCCTCCGGTCCCATTTACTGCAGTAAACCGTTGTCTCAAGCGATTAAATCAGTACAATCCCACGCTTTCAAACTGAAGGCCTGCAACGAAAGCGGGTCGCGAACAACAGGCTGTACTAATGATGTTTTCTACTGCTTCACTGTCCCGTGCAATATCAGGGCTCACTAAGATTTTTTTACTGACGACGTTACCCGTATTTGCCACTGCGCAGACAGCCAGTCCGGAAGACTCTACAGTTGTCTACCCTGCTGAATATTTCACTGAATACGCTCCTATCACCGCACAGGATATGTTGAATCGCATCCCTGGCCAGGGTACATCAGGGAGTAATATTAGTCCTGGCGGAGGTTCCGGAGGAGGTCCAGGAGGAGGTCCAGGCAGAGGCAATCCCTCTTCCGGCGGCCGTGGTTTCGGTGGAGGCAGTGGCGGCAGCGAAATCCTCATTAATGGCAAGCGCACTGCCGGTAAAAGCAATCAGGCAAGCGACCAGTTGTCCCGCATAACTGCTTCCCAGGTGCGTGAAATACATATTATTCGTGGCACCTCTGGCGGTCTGGATGTGCGTGGCAGCGACCAGGTGGTCAATATCATTCTGTTTGAGGAACTCTCTACCACCAGCCTGGCCTATGAAGCTAATCTGAGCCACTATCAGGACTCTGAGCTTAAAGCTGGCGGCTCGCTGGCACTGAGCGGTAAAGCAGGCGAGCTGGCCTACCTGTTTAACGCGAGCATCAATCCACGTTACAGCAATTCCATCACTCGCGAGACCAGCGTGCTGGGCGACTTCTCGCCCAACGATGCCGTGCGGGAAGTGCGAGTGCGCGATCAAACCACTGAAGAGCTCAGTATGAATCTGAGTTATGAGCTGTCCCCGGCCAGCAGTGCGCGACTGAATGCCCTGTACGGCGTCAATGATAGCGCGACTGATATTGACCGTCTGATCACCAACCTCAGAGTACAGCCCAATGCTCTGACCACAGAGCGTGAAGACATTCCAGGCAAGAGAGACAACTGGGAAGTGGGAGGGGATTACCAGTTCAATCTTGCCAATGGCAACCGATTCAAATTACTGGCCATCGCCAACCGCGATAATAACTCAGCTGCACGTGAGCGCTTCAAGCTGTTAAGTGACAGCAGTGAACAGAGGAACCTGTTTCTGGCCACAGATGCAGTGACTGAGGAGCGAATTGTACGCGGCTCTTACACGATGGATTTATTTGAATCTCAGGATATTGAATTTGGGCTGGAGCGTGCGCAGACATCTCTGGATTCAAGTCTGGCGCTGGGCCTGCTCTCATCCACGGGCACGCCATCTGCCGCAACCGGCGTCCTGGTGCCTCAGCAAGTAGCAAATGCTAATTCAACAGTGGAAGAAATCCGCTACGAGCCGTTTGTTATTCACAACTGGGTTCTTAATCCACGCATGTCAGTGGAAACTACATTGCTTTATGAGACTTCAACGATCAGTCAGTCCGGCGATGTATCCAATGAGCGGGATTTCAGTTTTGTAAAACCCAAGATCGATTTCCGGTTCGATGTCACCCCCGGTTTGCAGTTACGCGGCACTATTGAAAAAGTCGTCAATCAGCTCAGCTTCTCTGATTTTGTGGCGTCCAATGACGACCAGGATAATGATGCGGCCACTCAGGCAGGTAATGCCCAGCTGCGTCAGCAGTGGCAGTGGAAATATAACTTTAAAACCGAATATCGCCTGCCCAACGATACCGGTGTACTGAGCGCAGATCTTTTCTATTTTGATCATCACGACGTAATTGACCGACTGGATGTTTCGACATCCGAATCAAATCTTTTGTCGGCAAACGGCAATATTGGTGATGGCTTTGAATACGGCATCAACCTCAATGCCAGCATCCGTATGGGTATGATCAATCTGCCCAACCTACTGGTCACCGGTTCACTGAACGTGCAGGATTCAGAAATAAAGGATCCCTTCCTGGGCATCGACCGCCGTTTTCAGTTTTATCAGCGCGGCCGCTTTGCACTCAGTTTTCGCCACGACCTGCCGGCCCTGCGGATGAACTGGGGTATGCAGCGCTTTGATCGCATTGACGGCGGAATGAAACGATTCGATATTGATGATATTGAGTTTTCCGTCGGCGAACCACGCGTGAATCTGTTTGTGGAATACGTGGATACCCGCGGTCTGACCTACCGACTGGATGTGGGTGCTCTTACGGATGGCGCGCAGTGCCGGACCCGTACTCGCTTTACCGGCAGAATATCTGCCGGCATCATTGAAGAGATCGAAGATCAGTGTACAACTGATGGTGTGTTATACACCCTCAAGGTGAATGGGACGTTCTGATCGTCACGAGGGGCACTGCAGCAGTGCCCCGGACCTTCGAGCCGGTCGGCAAAATAAAAATTCCACCGGCTTATTGTGTTGCTGTTTTTACTCTGGCTGTAAAACCAATCGTTCATGCAGCACTGACTCAATTTTCTCCCGCGAATAAAATGCCGGGAATACTTTGTCGTTGGCCCACAGTTCAAACAGATTACTGTAAAACGGGCTGTCCGGATCACCCACCTGGCCGGGCGTGTTCATGCCAAGGGTGTTATCCCAGTCGCGGGTATCTACAAAGATGCGGAACGAGGCACCGGTGGTCTGGTTATCACCGCCACCGGTATTACCAAGCGTGTAACCATTGCCGCCACGGGGCGCAGGTCCCACATTCAGACGCTGCTGCATTTCCTGATTGACGGCGGTGGCCAGCGGATGCCGGATCAGTGCGTGATGGTATTTTTCCTGGCCATACTGCCAGTTCTGCATATCGGGACCCAGCTTCTTCTGCAGCGTTGCCACCGCAAGTTCCAATGTCTGCAACAGAAACTGGTCGCGGCCGGCGATCGGATCAGGACCAAACACACCATCAGGCGCCAGCAGGAAATCGATCGTCGTCTTCATACCGACATTAATAAATCGTTGCGCTTGCGCAGGGACTTTTAAGACATCAATGCTGTCCAGCAATTGCCGCTCAAAGGCAACGTAGATTCCTGCGGCAATGGAGTTTTTATCGAGCACATAGTCCCAATTCAGCAGTAACTGCCGAGCCCGCTCCACGTCAGCATCGGCCGCTGGCCGATCAGTCAACAGTGGCACCAGAGTGCGCGCAGGAACGGAAAGATAATCGTGCTGCAGCCGGATCATATCCATCATATTGAATTTTCGTCCGGAACCCAGCACCTCACTGCCCCTGACCCAGCGAAACGGGTCAGTCCACGTATAACCTATGGCCTCCATAAACGGATAATCCGGCCGTGTGTAATTGCTGTTCGAGGTTTCGATAAAACCGCGTGCCGGATTGAATTCGTGGGGCAGATCTTTAATGGGCAGATAACCGTCCCATTCAAAGCGGCCATCGCCAGGCACCGGCACCATGCCGCTGAAGTTGCGCCGTATCGGCGCAATGCCCACTGCCTGCCAGCCGATATTGCCGGCGCGGTCTGCCCAGATCATATTTTCACCGGGGATATGACTGTAGCTGGCGGCGTCGCGAAACTCCTCCCAATTGCTGGCCTGGTTCATCCGCAGTGAGGCCAGATAAGGAGCGCCACCTGTCTCCATCCAGGCCGGCCTGACCGCGTAGACCAGATTGCGATCGGTATCTTCGAAGGTCACCGGACCGTGCCGGGTGTATTTCAACTGCACAGTTACTGCGTCTGCGTCTTTAACTTCAAGAGTTTCCTCGATAATCTGCATCTCTTCCCAGCGGCCCTGATAGCGGTACTGATTCGGGTTGGCAGGATTGGTTTCATAAACCAGCAGGTCCTCGCCATCGATGGAGAATATCGTCAGGCCCCAGGCACCGACACCATTGTGACCGATAGAAATTCCTGGAATCTCCGGCTCCCCGCCACCAATCACATTCCAGCCCGGGCCGATCAAGTGCACCCAGTAACGCAGCGACGGCACTGCCTGAGCGCGATGCGGATCGTTGATCATCATCGGATAACCATCCTGAGTCAGCTCGCCGCTCACCACCCAGTTGTTGCTGCCGATATCATCCTTGCTGCGTCCGGCCAGTTCCTGCTCCTGCGTATCGAGCAGCGCAGCCAGTTGCTGAAAGCTGGATTGATCGCTGCGCTGCGCTGCCAGCGCAATATCCTCGGGCTCAAAGCGCAGAGTGGCGCGGTAGGCATTGTATAAATGCAGGATATCGTTATCCGTGAGCGAGTCACAGTTGATCAGTGGATCAAGCGTCAAATCCGGTTCATGGGGATGAAAGTAAGTCAGCTCTTTCACCTTATCCGCACCGACGGCACAGACCGCGCGTCCAGTGGCGAGCTCGTTGGTGATATTGCCCAGCAACCCCTGATGACGGGAAATAACCACCTCCGGCGTCCAGTGCTGCGGCTTGATACCCATCAGCTTAAAGGTGACCGGCAGTTGCTCCGGGTTTGCCAGCATCTCATCAATACGGGCATTCACGCCGGCCACGAAGGCGGGAATAATCTGTGCACCACGCGGGTGATAGTGATTCATCTCCTGGGTCATATCGCCGCGAAATTTAAACAGACGCGTGCCATGGTCACGCTCAATGGCCCGGGGTCCTAACAGGGCGGCGGTAGTGCCGGTGGCCTGAGCACGCCAGATCTCAAACTGGAACAGGCGGTCACGTGCGGCGTTGTAGCCCTGAGCGAAGAACAGATCATGTTCGGTCTGTGCATAGATGTGGGAGATTCCCCAGCGGTCTTTCAGAATTTCCACGCTTTGCTCAAGGCCCGGAATGCGGAGATCTTCCGTCTGCTGCGCGCTTAAAGGCAAACCTGTTAAAACCGTAATTGTAAGCAAGGTATTTAACAGCAGGCTCGGAGATAATGAGAACCTTAATTTTCTTTTTGGACTTGGCACAGGAAACTCCCTCTTTAATTTTGGGTCTTCAGGAAAATTAGTGGGCGAAAATCAGCCTAAATCGGCACGACAATGAAGGAACCAGGTTAACAATGAGGGGTGCATCCTGCCCCCTGACTCTGTAATGATGTGAGTGCGAACAAACGTCAAGCAGAGA
>JBDNGQ010000145.1:0-6092 GCA_041689205.1 Pseudohongiellaceae bacterium
CGTACCAGCCGATCATCGCCGCACCGATACCGGAGGTGATGTGGTCATAGCCCGGCGCGATGTCAGTGGTCAGCGGCCCGAGCGTGTAGAACGGTGCTTCGTAGCACTTGTCCAACTGCAATTCCATGTTTTCTTTGATCATGTGCATCGGCACGTGACCGGGGCCTTCGATCATGACTTGCACGTCGTGCTTCCATGCGATCTGGGTCAGCTCACCCAGCGTTTTTAACTCGCTGAACTGCGCTTCGTCATTGGCGTCGTAGATCGAACCAGGACGCAGACCATCACCCAGACTAAAGCTGACGTCATAAGCTTTCATGATCTCGCAGATATCTTCGAAATGGGTGTACAGGAATGATTCCTGATTATGCGCCATGCACCATTTAGCCATGATCGAGCCGCCGCGCGAAACGATACCGGTCATTCGCTTGGCACACAGTGGCACATAGGCTATCAACACCCCTGCGTGGATAGTGAAGTAATCAACGCCCTGCTCGGCTTGCTCGATCAGGGTGTCGCGGTAGATTTCCCAGGTCAGGTCTTCAGCGCGGCCATTCACTTTCTCTAACGCTTGATAGATCGGCACAGTGCCTATTGGCACTGGCGAGTTTCGGATGATCCATTCACGCGTTTCATGGATATTCTTGCCAGTTGACAGGTCCATCACGTTGTCGGCGCCCCAACGAATAGCCCAGGTCAGCTTGTCGACTTCCTCGCAGATGCTGGAAGTGGTGGCCGAGTTGCCAATGTTAGCGTTGATTTTAACAAGGAAATTGCGGCCAATGATCATCGGCTCGATTTCGGGATGGTTGATGTTGGCCGGGATGATGGCACGGCCACGGGCAATTTCTGTGCGCACAAACTCGGGCGTAATTTCGGCAGGAATGCTGGCGCCGAATGACTGGCCGGTATGCTGACGGCCCATAAAATCGGCCATTTTATTCCCCAGCGGACCAGACTGTTTCAATTCTGCGAGATATTCTTTGCGGCGCATGTTTTCGCGGATTGCGACGTACTCCATCTCCGCCGTGATGATACCTTGCTTAGCGTAGTGCATTTGCGACACATTTTTGCCTGGTAATGCGCGCCGCGGCTTACGCGTGAGGCTAAAACGCATTTCAGCGAGCTTCGGGTCATTCATGCGCTCAATGCCAAAAGCCGAACTCGGACCGGATAACTCATCACTGTCGCCTCGATCAATAATCCATGGCGTGCGCGGTGTTTGCAGACCGGAACTGATGTCGATGCTGACTTGGGGATCGGTGTAAGGCCCAGAGCAGTCATAGACATAAATTGGTGGGTTTTTTTCCGCGTTATAGGGGGCGGCGGTATCCGACTGGCTGATTTCGCGCATCGCGACACGGATATCGGGCCGTGAGCCTTCGACGTAGATTTTGCGGGAATTTGGCAGCGGCAAGATGGCGCGTGCATCCACCGTTGCGGCGGTAGACAGTAATTTCAGTTTGATGCTCATTAGATTCCTCGCTTGGCTATATTGCATTCGGCTTGGAAGCCAGCAAAGGCGTTTCAAGCATAAGTGGTGTGGAGGGCGATCGAGTCTTCAGGCTCTCGGGACTCATCGTGGTGCGACCGGAGTGACCGTGATCTTCATGGTCATGGGCTTGCCCGGGGCGAAATTGATGCAGACCCCGTCAAGCTCCTCCAGGCGCAGCGACTCGCTCGTGAACCCGCACAAATAGAGCTTATGTCCCTCCCGATTGCAGCTGTCGCTCTCCAGATGTTGACACGAGGCGCAGGTGCCGAAGGGAGGTTTGCCTCTCTCTTGCGCCACCTGACCGAGCATGCGCTGCAAGGCGCTGGCGAAATGGCCTTGGATACTGGGGGGCAAAGAGTCCGCAGCACGGACCAGAGATTCGAAGGGGTCGTTCGCAAGAATGCCTCGGGCTTTCTCGGTCAGAACGAGCTGGACACTGCGTCTGTCCTCCTCTGATCGTATGCGTGTCAGATAGCCTTGCGTTTCGAGACTTTTGATTGTCTGCGACGCTGTGCCCCTGGTCGTGGCATGGAACGCGGCGAAGGCGGACGGCGTTCGCGAGAAGCGGTTGGCCTGTGCAAAGTATCTGAGCACCGCCCACTGTGCTGCCGTCAACCCCTCCGCAAGTCCCTCGCCGGATGCTATGCGCCCCAAGTGAAAGACCAACTCCGCAATAACGCGACTGTTCATTTTCAACTCCTTTGTTGTGCGTAAAATAGTAGCGTTTAAAAACTATATTGACAACAGATAGTTTCGTAACGATACTGAATGCGCTGTTGCGGCGATCACATCAGTGTGGCGCTAAATTTCGATCGCGAGTGCATCGACTGCATCGCGCTTAAGGGTGAGTCATGCGCGATCTGCAAAGCGTCGGCAACGGGTGATGCTACCCCTGTGCCACAGAGTAACCCTTGAGAGGACAAGATGTTGACAGCGAATGAACTAAGAGACTACATCATGAATGGCCTACCCTGCGATCACGTAGAAGTGCTGGGCGATGACGGCCAGCACTTCGAGGCGGTGGTCGTGAGTCCGCAATTCACCGGCAAAAATAAGGTACAGCAGCATCAGTTGGTGTATCTGGCGCTCGGAGATCGCATGCGCGCGGAAATTCACGCGCTGGCCATACGCACATTCACGCCCGATGCCTGGGCGCAATCGGCCATGAAATAACTTTGGAGAAATGAAAGATGAACATACAGGAAAAAATTCGTAATCAGGTCACCACCAATGCCGTCGTGCTTTACATGAAAGGCACGCCGCAGTCCCCGCAGTGTGGTTTTTCCGGTGCGACGGTGCAGCTACTCAAGGCCTGCGGTGTGCAGGACTTTGCCACCGTGAACGTCCTGGCCGACCCGGAAATCCGCGATGGCATCAAGGCTTACAGCAACTGGCCGACCGTTCCGCAGCTCTACATCAAGGGTGAGTTTGTCGGTGGCGCCGATATTGTGCGCGAGATGTATGAACAAGGTGAATTGCAGAAATTGATCGAATCATCGGTGGGGTAATGATATTGAAATGGGTTAAGGGAGAGCTCCCCACTCAAGGGGGTTGTCGTAGTTCCCGTGCCCAAAAGAGGGCCCCGTTTTCAGGAGGTTAAGATGCCGAAAATAGCAGAAATTGAAGACACGCCCAATCCGAACGCGATGAAGTTCACCCTCAAGGAGCCGCTAACCTGGGGGGTAACGCGTTCGTAAGACAACGCCGAGCAGGCGCAGGACGATGCGCTCGCCTCCATGCTGTTTGACATCGAGCATGTGACCAATGTGTTTTACGTTGATAAGTGGATCACGGTGACACAGGACGGCGGTGCTGACTGGACGGAGTTGGTGCGCAAAGTCGCCGAGCCGATCCGCGCCGCGCCGACGGCGGCGACCTCCATGTGGTCAGTCTGGATGGCAACCAGCTCAGCGTGCACTACCAGGGCGCGTGCGGCACCTGTCCAAGCTCGATATCCGGCACGCTCCGAGGCATCGAGAATCTGCTGAAGTCGATTGAACCGGACATCGAACTCGTGGCGGTTTAGATTTGAAATCGGCAGTTGAGTGATCACGCGATCGACAAGATGGGGTCAGAGCAGAGCTGGCAACAGGCTCGATAAGACTAAGGAATCGTGTGAGTCAAAACAGCCACACTGAGTGTGTTCGAAAAGTTTTTTACCAGTATCAACCCCGACAGGAAAAGCACAGATGTCAGAACCACTGCGCAGCTCGTACCATGCGGATCAGCAGGCGCATACGGCAGGAGTGTTTTGATGGGTGTACGTGAAGCCGTGGATTGGGATTGTTTGCTCTTCTGGCGGCAGAGCTCGCAGCCATTTATTCCCCCCGTTAATTTAAGACACAAGGAACTTAGCCATGCAGACCACAAACCCGAACCACAATCAGCCCGATGCACCGGGCGCGTCATCCCAGTCGACCGTGAGCGCTGACAAGCTGCCGGGGATCCGTCATATCATCGCCATCGGCAGCGGCAAGGGCGGCGTCGGAAAATCCACAGTAAGCGTCAATCTGGCGCTCGCGCTGCAGCAGCTCGGGGCGCGCGTCGGCATCGTAGACGCCGACATCCTTGGCCCCAGTATCCCCGGCATGCTCGGCATCCCAACCGGTGAGCCGCCAGCGATGAGCGCGGACAACAAGATGATCCCTGCGGAGCGGCACGGGCTGAAGGTGGTATCGATGGGCATGCTCACCGGAGACGACAAACCGGCCGTCTTACGCGGGCCGATGGTGGGGAAATACCTGAAGATGTTCGTCGACGCCGTGCAATGGGGACCGCTGGACTACTTGATCCTCGACCTCCCGCCTGGGACCGGTGACACCCAACTGACGCTGGCACAGAGTATGCCGCTGTCGGGCGTGGTGATCGTGACGACACCACAGGCCGTGAGCCTCAAGATCGCCCGCCGAGGCTTGCGGATGTTTGAGAAGGTTCAGGTCCCGATTCTTGGAATCGTCGAGAACATGCGCACCTTCACCTGCCCCCACTGCGGCGAGAGCACGGATATCTTCCGTCACGGTGGCGGTGAGCGGATGAGCCAGGAGCTCGGTGTCCCATTCCTGGGCGCTTTACCTCTCGATGCCGATGTCGTTACCTGCGGTGATGAGGGTCGTCCGATCGTGGCGGACCAGCCAACGTCGGTCAGCGCCAAGGTGTATGCCGCCGTCGCCACGGCGCTCGTGGAGCAGCTCCAGGCGGCGGTCACCGTGCTGAAGCCCTTTGTGTGGAAGTGGGACAGCAACGAGGGGGCACCCGCCTGGATGGAAGACGCGGCGCGGCCTGCTGGATCGCAGAACACCCCGATCGGTTTCCTGCGTCGCGATCCGCGTACCTTATCCATCCTCTGGGAGGACGGTCATCGCGACGACTTTGACGTTCGCGACCTGCGCTTGGCCTGTCATTGCGCCCTCTGCATCGAGGAGATGAGCGGACGCAAGCTGCTCGATCCAAAGACGATACGATCTGATGTGAGTCCGCGAAAGATCGTGAGCATAGGCAACTACGCGATTCAGTTCGATTGGAGCGACGGCCATAACAGCGGGATATATTCGTTTAACGACCTGCGTGCCTTAGGCGCACGTGCTGCGGCGAGGAGCGTTGAAGATGTCTGATTTCCAGCGTGAGGATCTGCCGGTCAGCATTCGCGCGGAGGCTTCGGTCAACGACCCCGACACGTGTAAGTTCATCGTGAGCCGCCCCTTGCATCCTGGCGGCCCTTTCTTTTTCGGCAACAAGGAACGGGCCGCCGGTTCGCCGCTAACCGAGCGACTGTTCGCCCTTTCCGGCGTGGCCAACGTGCTCATAGCCGAGAACGTGGTGACCCTCTGCAAAGAACCGGCCGCCTCGTGGTCAGGACTGAAAACCGCCATCGGCGCGGCCATCCGCACGCAACTGCTGACTGGCGTGCCAGCGATCTTGGAAATGCATGCCCACAGCGGTACGCAAGCCGGCACACAAGGAAGATCCGATGCCGAGCTTTATACGGCTATTCAGGAACTCCTGGACAAGCAGGTCAATAAGTCAATCGCTAACCACGGCGGGAAAATTTCGATTGTGGAGGTCCGCCAAGGGAAGCTTTTCATCACCATGAGCGGCGGTTGCCAGGGATGCGCGTCCTCTCAGGTGACGCTGCGGCAGGGATTCGAAGTCATGCTGAAAAGGGTCGCCCCGGAAATCGAGGAAATTGTGGATACGACAAACCACGCAGCGGGGAAGCAGCCGTTCTACCCGCGCCATGAGGTGCCCCTATGACAAATCGACTGTCCCAGCACACTATTGGCGTCCAGACATGAATTTTTCGCCGATCCTGAAAACGGCTCCGTTCGCCGAAGAACTGGATTCTTCAACGGAAAAAACGTTACCACTACTCACGGCGCATGCTTTTTTTCCGCAAGGTTGATGATTCCGAAAAAACCATCAAAGATACGCCGCCGTCTCAATTCATCGCAACCACAATTTTCAAGGATAGCTCATGGCAAGAATCGTCAAAAGAACCCGGACAGGTCCGTATCCCGTGACAGTGGGCGAGGAAACCAAGTACATATGCGGCTGTGGCTTGTCGAAGAACCAGCCGTTTTGTGACAGCACTCACAAAACC
>JBDNGQ010000146.1:0-24739 GCA_041689205.1 Pseudohongiellaceae bacterium
CGCCCGAAGGGGCCTTCAGCCGATCCCGCTGGCTGCGTTGCCCTTGCTTGACAGGCGGACGCATGCCGGCGCAAGTGCGCCTTGCCAGCGAAATCGGCTGAAGGCCAGAGTGACCATAGAGTTATTCAGAGGCTCCCTAGGTTCTCATCAACATCGACAGCAACGGAGGCAGCCAGTAATATGGAGACATATTTTTTCCTCCAAAAAGGATTCATCCTATGTTGATCAGAACGCTCCTGGTGCTGTGCAGTATGCTCTCAGCGCAATATCTGCTGGCACAAACCACGTTGATTACCAATGTTAAGGGCTACACCCTTATCAGCGAGCGGGAGCTGATTTCTTTCAGTGCTCTGCAGTTTACCGACGATAAAATTGATCGCCTCTATCAGCTCGGCGAAACACTCCCGGGCGCCGATACCGCAAACATAATTGATGGACACGGCAAGACCTTATTGCCTGGTTTGATCGACGCTCATGGCCATGTACTCAACTATGGTTTGAGTCTGTTGCGTGTTGATTTAACGGGAACCCTCTCCGAGCAGGAAGCCGTCCAGCGTATTGTTGATTTTAAAAATGCTAATGGACAACTGGACTGGATCCAGGGTCGTGGCTGGAATCAGGTGTTATGGGACAGCAATGAATTCCCGCAGGCGACATTGCTCGATGATGCTCTTAGGGACACCCCTGCCTGGTTCAGTCGCATTGATGGACACGCAGGTTGGGCCAACAGTGCCGCGATGGAACTGGCAGGTGTTAATGCCGCCACGGCAGACCCGGCTGGCGGACAAATCATACGTGATGCAGAAGGCCGCCCTACCGGCGTATTTATCGATAATGCCATGGCATTAATCAGCGCAAAAATTCCCGTTCTAAGCATTGAGGAACAAAAATTTGCGTTGCGTAAAGCGATGTTTGCACTGGCGGAACAGGGCCTGACCAGCGTTCATGACGCAGGTGCATCCAGCGAGACTGTCGCAGCCTACAAACAGTTACTGGCTGAAGGCCCGCTGCCGGTGCGCGTCAATGTGATGCTCGCTGGCCGAGATCCTGCGCTGCCTGAGATGCTGGCAGAAGGACATTTCAACAGTACGGACATGACCTTGACGATTAACAGCGTAAAGATATCTGCAGATGGAGCCCTTGGCAGCCGTGGGGCAGCATTGATAGAGGACTACAGTGACATGCCTGGCAACAGAGGGCTTTTGCTGATGGAACCAGCCCGCCTCACCGAGTTGATGAAGATGGCCATGGAGGCAGGCTTTCAGGTGAACGTTCATGCCATCGGCGACAACGCCAATATGATTGCATTGGACAATTACGAACAGCTGATCGCGGCGACTGGCACTCAGGCAATGCGGCACCGAATTGAGCATGCCCAGGTGTTGCGTTATGAAGATATTCTGCGCTTCAGCAAACTTGGTGTGATTGCCTCCATGCAGGCAACCCACGCAACCAGCGATAAAAACATGGCGCAGGACAGACTTGGCGAAGTGCGTATTCTGGGTGCATATGCGTGGCGCAAACTGCTGGAGAATGGCGCGGTGATTGCTAATGGTTCTGATTTTCCGGTGGAGTCGGCTAATCCCTTTTTTGGTTTACACGCAGCGATAACTCGCCAGGATCATAATAACCAGCCTCCCGGTGGCTGGTTTCCAGAAGAAAGCATGACCGCCGTTGAAGCCTTTGCCAGCTTCACCATTGATGCGGCTTACTCTGGTCACCATGAAAACCTGATCGGCACCCTTGAAGCCGGCAAACTCGCCGATTTTATTCTGATAGAACAGGATATTTTTGCGAATGCGCCCACTGAAATCTGGAAAACAGAGGTCGCAGAAACGTGGGTTAACGGGCTGATGATAAAGGAATAATCGTCTCAACATTAGAATAAGAAGAGCGCACTTATGGATACTGTTAATTCACGCCGAAAGTTTCTGCTTTCTTCCGGTGCCCTGTTGCTGGCATCGGCCAGCGCATCCCGCCAGGCCGTTGCGCAAAACACACAGCTCAGTGCGGTCGCTGCAACTATAGGCAATGAAGATTATTGGCAGATGGTTCGCGGACAGTTTTCATTTTCCGAAAATGCTGTGCCTATGAATGCTGCCAATCTCTGTCCATCGTTTCGAGCCGTTGCAGAAAACGTGGCATTGATGACTGCAGATATCGATCGAGATTGCTCATTCAATAATCGCGCGAAATTTGCAGATCTGCTGGAAGATGCTCGCAGCCAGATAGCGCTGCAGCTTAACGTGAGTCCCGATGAAGTGGCGCTGGTTCGCAATACCAGTGAAGCGAATAATATTATCAATAACGGTCTGCAGCTGAATGCAGGTGATGAAGTTCTGATCTGGGACGAAAATCATCCGACTAATAATGTTGCCTGGGATGTGCGCGCTGCTCGCTATGGTTTGAAAATCAGCCGGGTAGCGACTCCACAATCCCCACCTGATAACACTGAACTGCTTAATGCGTTTACGTCCAGATTCAACGCTCAAACAAAAGTGCTGGCAATCACTCATGTCTCCAATGTCAGTGGTATAAAGCTGCCAATCGCTGAGCTTGTCAAAGCCGCCCATGCCATGGGTATTTATGTCCATGTCGATGGGGCCCAAACCTGGGGAGCGATGGCGCTGGATCTTAAAGCGCTTGGCGTCGACTCGTTCAGCGCCAGTGCGCACAAATGGTATATGGGCCCCAAGGAAGTGGGCCTGCTCTATGTAAAAGAAAGCAATATTGATCACATCTGGCCATCAGTGGTTGCATCAGGCTGGGGTAGCGGCGCAGCAACCAGACTGGCTGGCGCACGTAAATTTGAATCGCTGGGTCAGCGCGACGATGCAGCGCTGGCTGGACTGGCCACGGCCGCTGCGATACACAGCACTATCGGCGCCCTCAGAATAGAACAACGCATATACTTCCTTGCACAGCGGCTTAAAACTGGCGTTGCAGATCTGGGTCTGCAACTGGTGACACCGATGGATCCGGCATTGAGTTTTGGAGTCTGCATCATCCAGGCCCCTTCAGGGCAGGCCGGTGAAATTTCCAATCGCCTGTATTCTGAACACGGTATCGCCGGCGCTGGCACCGGCGGCGTGCGGCTTTGTCCTGCGGTCTATAACACGGTGAATCATATTGATCGTGCACTGGCTGGATTGAAGGCATTACTCACCTGAAGGTACAGAGCTGGTGGATGACACGATGTTTACCACATTAAATCATCGGGAATCGGAAAATCCTTATAAGGATCATCTTCAGCTGGCTGGTCATTCTTCTGATCAGCCAGGAAGATCACGGTTTCGGCCTGTCGCTCTGCGATCTTGTCAGCTACCACGCGAGGCACCAGCACAAACTCTTCACCTTCTGCGCAGATCGCCAGTTGCCCGCAGGCCAACTGATCCTGGATGGCTGCACTGACATACATCTGTTTGATTTTTTTAGTGCGCGGATCGGTAAAACTGAAGCGTATCTCCCCATTGGGTTTCTGCCGACTTTGCTGCAGCATCTGCTTCACTTGAGCGCGTATGGCTTTCGCCCGCTCCTCGTCAAGCCGCTTCAAATTTAACTGTCTGTCCCGCTCGACCTGCGCCGCACGCTCCTGTTGCAATCGTTGTTGAGTATCATCGACAACCCCGCTGCGGACTTTATTCTGTTGTCGCTTTTCCTTGCGTGCCTTCTCTACTTTTTTCTTGTCGATCAGGCCTGCACCCAATAATTGTTCTGCTAATGATTTTGCCATTTGCTGCTACCTGTTCAATATCGTCATAGTTTCATTTTACTTCAGTCGCTTAAGCAGAGTCGGATAAAAGTTCGGGAATAAACGCGACATCCAGAATAGCGTTGTGGATTTGTTGCCAGTCAATATCCGCCGCTTGCCTGAACGCAGACCTGCAATAATATCCCTGGCGCACTGTGCGGGTGGGGTGATAAGCAGATTATCCGCACCCTCAGAGACGCGCTGCTCGGTTTCATCGGCAGCCTGACAACGCCTTGCCGCTGCAGCAATATTGGTCTGGATGCCGCCTGGATGGACACTGATGGCGCGCACACCGGTGCCATCAAGCTCAGACCATAAACATTCAGTAAGTCCGCGCACCGCGAATTTTGACATGTTATACGGACCCTGAGTGGGAAATGACAACAGACCAAAAACGCTGGAAATATTCACGATACATCCTTCACGCTGGGCCAGCATCATTGGCAGGAAAGCTTTGGTGCCATAGAGCACACCCCACATGTTAATGCCCAGCTGCCACTCAAACTCTTCGATGCTGGTATGGTTAACGGTGCCAATGATGGTGACGCCGGCATTATTGAAAACGAAATGCACCGATCCAAAATCCTGTTTTACCTGTTCAGCATGATCAAAAACCGCCTGCCGGGAAGATACATCCAGCACATAAGCACGAGCACGCATCGTTGAGCCGTCAGTTTCCTGCAGCATCTGCATGGTTTCATCCAGGCTCTGCGGATTGATGTCTGAAAGCGCCAGCAACGCCCCCTGCTCCGCTAATTGCAAAGCAAGCGCCCGGCCAATCCCGGACCCTGCACCCGTAATGACGGCTACTTTGTCTTTAAACATGGCTGATCCTCGTAAATATTATCGCTGCCTATAAGAACGCAGGCAAAAAGCAGAATCAAGCACTCATGTAACAAAGCTGATAAAGCTGCTGATTTTAGAGAAAATGCTGCCGACAAATAAGCTGACTTCCATTAAACTTCCGCCATGACAGAACCCTCCTCACAGGCTATACCAGTTCCTCTTGTAAAAGGCAGCATTGCTCAGGGGCGCACCCAATGGCTGAGGCGCACGCTGCGACTCTCTCAGCAGGAAGCGGTAGCGGCAGCCACGATGACTGCTACCGGTGATAACTTCTTCAACGCCTTCGCCATCTACCTCAATGCCACAGCTGTGCAGATGGGCTGGTTGATGGCGATACCGCAATTATTTGGCGCGATGTTCCAGCTCTTATCCGCATGGCTGGGTAATTATTTACCGCGCAAACCGATGGTGGTGGTGACCGCAGGTGTGCAGGCGGTGGTGGTATTACTGCTGGGGGTAGTGGCCTGGAGTCGGCATGAAAATTCAGTAACCTGGTTGATCATGCTGGCGGTGCTTTATTTTGGCTGCGTGAATTTTCTGCAACCCCAGTGGCGTGCATGGATGGGAAGTATTGTTCCGCAACGCCGTCGCGGGGCATTTTTTGCATCGCGTACCCGGTTGACCATGATCTCATCACTGGCAATCTTCATCAGCGGTGGCCTGCTGCTCAACTTCAGCGAAAAAGCCGGTATGGTCTGGCTGGGATTTGCGGTGCTGTTTGGACTTGCCGCAATCGGCCGGGGATTATCCAGCCGACTGCTCTTTCTTATGCACGACCCTGACCCGCTTCCACATCCGGATCGCCGTAAAAGTTTCCTGCAAAGCATGCAGCAATTGCGCGGCTCATTAAAAGACAAGACTTTTCGTGACTACAGCTTATTCGTAGCTGGCATGCAGGGGGTGGTGGCAATATCAGCGCCATTCTTTGCGGTCTATATGCTGCGCGATCTGCAGTTCACCTACCTGCAGTACAGCCTGAATGCGATTGCATCCATCGTTACCCAGTTCCTCACACTCAGCTACTGGGGGCGGTTCAGCGATCGATTCGGCAACCGGTTGGTGATGATTATTTCAAGCGTGATCATTCCGATAGTGCCAATTTTGTGGATGCTATCGCCAGATTTTTACTATCTTTTGCTGGTACAGATGGTTTCCGGTATTGTCTGGAGCGGTTTTAGTTTAAGCACGGCTAATTATCTTTATGATATACGTCCTCACAAAAGCGACTTTGCTGTCTATGCGGCAACCCAATCGGCTCTGGGTGCCTGCGCTGTATTCATAGGCGCTATGACGGGTGGATTTATTGCATCCAGAGCGCCGGCAATGACGGAAATAATCCCCTTTGCCGATGATCTGCGCAGTCCCTTATTCCTGGTTTTCATCTGTACGATGCTGCTGCGTGCTGCGGTTGCAGCCTGGTTTATTCCGCGCTCAGTTGAGCCGAAAGTACGCAGAAGGCCGAAATTTCTAGCGGTTATTTACCGAGTCTCCCGATTCAATGCAATTTCTGGTATTTCACTGGACTGGTTGACGGTTACCCGAAAAACAAGAAAAACGGATACTGATCGAGATACAGAGGATGATAATCAGCCCGTATGAATCAGTATTCAGTACGCATCACTTCATAAATACAGATATTGACCGCGGCGGCAAGATTAAGTGATTCGATAGCGCCGCAGCCTGGAATTGCAAATGCCTCCGCCTGCAATCCTTGTAAGTGATCATGTGGGACACCACGCGCTTCGTTACCAAATACATAACAATCGAATTGCTTAAACTCAGGTAAGCAAAGCTGGCTGCCCTGCATATCGAGGCAGGCTATGCTGTCAAAGCGTTTAGCCAGGGTATTGATCGGCACATCCAACTCCAGCGGCACATGAAAAATTGCCCCCATACTGGCGCGCACGACTTTCGGATTGAATGGATCAACGCAACCTGGACTCAGCAGGCAGCGGAAATTCCCAAACCATGCAAGCGTGCGTAATATAGTTCCCAGATTGCCAGGATCCTGAACCTCATGCAGGTAAACAGCCCGTGAATGAGTATCGGGTTGATCATCACAATCAACTGAAGACAGATTCAATAAAGCCTTAAATGGCACCAGCGCAATAATGCCCTGCGGCGTTTTGGTATCTGTTGCTGCCGCCATCTGTCGATCGCTGATCTGGTGTTTGTTAAATACACTCTGCCAATCCTGCCAGATTTCGGTCACATAGACCTCGCTGTCAAGTAAGGCTTTGTTCTTTTGCGCGGCCCTTTCAAGTTCAAGCACCAAGTGCTCACCTTCGGCCAGGAAGTATCCGAATTCGCTACGATATTTCTTCTGGTGAAGCTTTTTCAACTCATCAGTTTTAATCGACATTGTTCAGTCCTTTAACAATCCATTGTTTTTTTAATATCTGCAAGCATAGCCAAGGCGAGTGCTTCTGCCACCTTTATTCCATCCACACCCGCTGACAAAATACCGCCAGCATAACCAGCGCCCTCACCCGCCGGATAAAGACCGCGCGTGTTCAGATTCTGCAGACTGTCCCGGTCGCGGGTAATTCGTATCGGGGATGATGTCCGCGTTTCGATCCCGGTCAATACCGCATCGTCGCGATCAAAGCCGCGAATCTGTTTTCCAAATTCAGGTAAGGCTTCCCGGATCGCTTCGATAGCATAAGCCGGCAGCGAGGGTGCCAGATCACCCAGAAGTACGCCAGGCGTATAAGAAGGTTTAACTGCACCCAGTTTAGTCGAAGGTTTGCCTTTAATAAAATCACCTACCAATTGCCCCGGGGCACAGTAATCACTGCCTCCGAGTTCATACGCGCGCGATTCAAGCTGTTCCTGCAGGTCGACACCAGCCAGTGGGCCGCCCGGAAAATCCTGTTCAGGACTGATGCCCACTACAATGCCGGCATTGGCATTGCGTTCATTGCGTGAGTATTGACTCATGCCATTGGTGACGACGCGACCTGGCTCCGATGTTGCAGCTACTACAGTTCCCCCCGGACACATACAGAAACTGTACACAGCCCGGCCATTGCGCGCATGGTGTACCAGTTTGTAATCAGCCGCACCAAGCTCGGGATGACCAGCATACTTGCCAAGCCTGGCCTTATCAATCAATGACTGTGGATGCTCAATGCGAAAGCCAATAGCAAAGGGTTTAGCCTCAAGATAAACCCCACGTTGGTGCAGCATACGGAAGGTATCACGCGAACTGTGGCCGAGCGCCAGCACGATATAGCGGCTGTGAATCTGTTCACCACTGGCCAGTTCAACACCCGCGACACGCCCATCCTTTATTAACAGATCGGTTACCCGGCTCTGGAAGCGAACTTCGCCGCCGAGAGATTTTATTTCTTCGCGCATAGCTGCGACCACGCCGGTTAACCTAAATGTCCCGATATGCGGTTTGCTAACATACAGAATTTCTTCAGGAGCCCCGGCACGCACAAACTCGTGCATAACTTTGCGGCCGTAAAACTTCGGGTCTTTAATCTGGCTGTAAAGTTTGCCATCTGAAAATAAGCCGGCACCGCCCTCTCCAAACTGCACATTGGACTCGGGTGTCAACTTGTTATCGCGCCACAGTGCCCAGGTATCTTTAGTCCGGCGACGGACATCGGTGCCGCGTTCCAGCACAATTGGTTTGAATCCCATCTGTGCCAGCGTTAACGCCGCGAATAAACCGCAGGGGCCAAATCCAATCACCAATGGACGTTCCTGTAATTGCGCCGGCGCCTGAGCTACTGGTATGTAGCGCGTATCAGGCGCCACACGAACATTCTGATCTGCGGCAAAACGTTGCAGCAGCTGCTCTTCATTGCGGGCTTTTACATCGATAATGTACACAAAGGTAATTTCACTGTTTTTCTTGCGCGCATCATAGCTGCGCTTGAATACAGTAAAATCAAGGACATCTGCGTCGCCTACTTTCAAACGGCGGGCAATTGCGGGGCGCAGTGCATCGGACGGGTGATCCAGGGGCAGTGACAGTTCGGTAATGCGTATCATAGCGGGTTCCTGGCCGGTGACTCCGGCAAAGGCTGGTGACAAGCGTGTGATCACGCTGGGTGTTCAGGCAGGCATTGTACGCAAACTGAAGCGTGCTGTCTCAGTCGCGGGCAGCGGTCCTTTATGTATGCTGGCGGCGTTGGCTTTAGGCGATCTCCTGCAGCACAACAAGACCTGTTATGCTGGGGCAACTCATCCAAAGAAAGAGCAGATTATCAGCAATGGCCCGATCGAAAAGCAGTAACCGTTGGCTGGAAGAACATGTCAATGACCCTTACGTCAAAAAAGCCCAAGTGGATGGTTACCGTTCCCGTGCCAGCTATAAACTCATCGAACTTATCGAAAAGGACAAACTGATCCGCTCCGGTATGCTGGTGCTTGATCTTGGCTCTGCACCGGGTGGTTGGTCACAGGTTGTAGCATCATTGCTTGGGACCAAAGGTAAGGTCATCGCCTCAGATATCCTGCCAATGCAAGCTTTGCGGGATGTTGATTTTATTCAAGGCGATTTTACAGAAGAGGCTGTTTTTAACCAGATTTTGGAGCGGCTTGGCGGAGTGCGAGCAGATCTGGTGATCTCGGATATGTCTCCCAATATCAGCGGTGTCGATGCAGCCGATCAAGCCTCATCCATTTACCTGGTTGAGCTTGCTCTGGACCTTGCGCGCCAGGTGCTGAAACCCGATGGCGCTTTCGTTGCCAAGGTATTTCACGGCGAAGGTTATGATCAATATGTAAAAGATGTCAGAACAAATTTTAATAAAGTGCTTATACGCAAACCGGATGCCTCACGTGCGCGCTCACGCGAAGTCTACCTGGTCGCGAAGGGATTCCGTGCTTGAAAATTTTGACCACCTTGAACAAACAGAGGTAAACCATGCGTCAAACAATACTTATAACCGGCGCCTCCTCAGGATTCGGCCAGGCCTGCGCACGGAAATTTTCTCAGTCCGGTGATGCTCTAATTCTTGTTGCTCGACGCACTGACCGTCTGGAGCAACTGCAAAAAGAGCTAAGACCCTTATGTCCGGTCCACATCCTGACACTTGATGTTACTGATACCGTTGCAGTTGCAGAGGTACTGGATTCCTTACCTGCAGACTTCAGCGACGTTGACGTTTTGATTAATAATGCCGGCTTGGCTCTGGGACTCGGATCTGCTCAGGATGCTGATCTCAGCGACTGGGATACCATGATCAATACCAATATCACTGCGGTGGTACACATGACACGGGTGATTCTGCCCGGCATGGTTGCTAGAAACCGCGGCCATATCATCAATATAGGTTCCACAGCCGGTAACTGGCCCTATCCTGGCGGAAATGTTTATGGAGCCAGTAAAGCGTTTGTTCAGCAGTTCAGTCGCAATCTTCGAGCTGACCTTATCGGCAAACAGATTAGGGTCAGTAATATCGAACCCGGCATGGCCGAAACCGAATTTTCACAGGTGCGTTTCAAGCAGGATAAAGAACGCGCGGATAAGGTATATCAAGACGTTAAACCCCTGTCTGCTCAGGATGTTGCCGACATCGTGCACTGGGTATGCAAGGTGCCGCCTCACGTAAATATCAATACCCTTGAAGTGATGCCGATCTGCCAGGCGTGGGGCGCACTGGCAGTTGACCGTGGCATGAACGTTACCTGATCATTCAAGTTTTATGTTCAACGCGTTGGAAAACTCTTCTCTGCCGATTTCACCGGAGAAAAAGGTGTTAAACGACAGGCTGACGCGTTCGATGTTTTCCGCAACTGTATGTACTCCGTGCTTGATGTGTGACGGAAACAGAATAATTTCGCCAATAGCGGTCTGCACAAAATAACGGGAGGCATTGTAGTAATTATCTTCTGTGTTCAACAGTTCATACCATTGTGCCTCTTCATTCCTGAAAAAACTGATGCCATCCTGAGGCCCGAGATTGATATAGAGCACCCCGCTGACCACGCTGTTCGGGTGGGTATGGGTATGATGCGACTGTCCTTTTGAGGTCTGTGTCAGCCACGACTGAGTTATCTTCAGTGCGACTTTATTTGTGGTGTTAAACACAATTTTGAAGTAGTTATCCAAATGCTGCTGAATCACCGCCTTGATGGATTTCATCTGGGAGGCCTTCAGAACATTCTTATTTTTTGATGAATAATTGGAAATAGCGATAACAGCATTGCGCAATTCCTGCTGAAAAAATTTCATTTCTGCTGCCGTAAAAGCTCTGTTTAATGAAGACCTGTATACAGGAACTGCAAACATATTGGCCATCTGGTGTTGCATAGGTCTCCTTCTAAATTTTAAATCGGCAAACGGGCTGGGAACTCGATAGTTTCAATGCTGCAGTTTTTTATGTGTAAATTTTTTAATTATCGATCAGTCGCTCTGCGCCGAGGTGGTAGTGGCGCATTTAACCAGCTGAAAAAGAGTGGTAACTGTGCCCGCAGTTCTGGAGGCAGATACTCAAAGTTCCTGCCGCGATCGATGATTTCCCAGAAATACAGTGAATCGGCACGTTCCAACTCATCGCGGATGGCGTGAAGGGATTCAGGGGTGTCCGTAATCATATCTGCTGCAATTAAACGCGCAGTTTTTTCTTCGCCGACTGATACATAATAAGTAGCCAGTTTCACTTGTGCTATGCGTACCCCACGCAGGCTGCGCTCCTCACGATGGCCGCGGGTTGGCCTGTCCATGTCCAGAAATTGTTTAGCTATCCGGTCATGTTCAGGGAGACCATTGGAATGAGCGTACTGACACAGTGCGGATAAATCATACGCGACGGTCTCGGCAATGAACTCAATGCCAGCGTCAAAAGCCAGGTGACCATAATATTTCAGGTGATTAACTCCTTTCAAAGCAGCGTCGCCGCGGCCAGCACTCAGCATGCTCTCAATCAGCATGCGATATTGATGCAGGATATTGTAGGCAGTTCGAACACTGCCGGCGTTTATCGCAGCACGAAGATAAGAGTTCATAAAACGAAAAGACATATCGACAACTTCATCCTCGCCAATGCTGGCGGCAGCTTCGCCGATATAGCGCGTGTTTATCGCAATCAAATAATTAATATCCTGCATGGAATGCAGTGCTTCATTGCAGACACCAAGGTACTGGCGCAGTACTTTCCACTCTACCCAGCAACGGCTGCTCTCAAGATTCTGCATTGACTCCGCATCCATCGCCACGAAGTCGGGGTTTTTGCGGATCCCCTCACCAATCTGGTACCAGTGGTGACCAGGTTTCGGTTTATGCGCCATAAACTCCAGCACAAAGGTTCGCAGGCAGTCTACTGCGCGGCTGGTAATAATTTTGTCGCGACCATGAATGGAGTTGTTGGCAATATCCGTAATTTCCTCCATCAGTTGCAGCATTTCGAGCTGCATGTCAGCCGATTCCTGTGCCGAGGGTGACTTCCCGCCTTGTGTTGCAAGGTCGGCAGCCTTGTGCCGGATTCGATCAATGATATTGCCAGGTTCCAAAAACCAGAAAACATAAGTGAAGTATGGCAACATCAGGGCCAGACCAAAGCTGGTAGCCAGCAGCATAAAAATCAGCGCACCTCGTGGCACGAAATCTGCTTTAAGGCTCACGCTGAGCCAGACTGCAAACAGGCTGGCGACCACGTAGAAGGAGAGCACCGTAATATTGATCGGATCCCGCATAAACATCATCGCCACACCGGTATAACGCTCCGATGACAGTTGTACGATGATAGCGACGACAGTAAGCACAAGTCCTACCACGGCAACATTAGTCATGCCAAGGGACGGGAGTGCGTCGGTTACCAGATCAGGATCGAATTGCAGGAAACTGTCGATGACACTGGAAGTTGCCAGAGTGCCATCAGCCACACTGAACAGATCGAAAGTGTAGAGGCCGGCAAAACCGATGGTTGCAAAGCCGGCAAGTAAGACAAAAGGACCCAGCCACATGCGGCGAAAGCCTGGCTGAGGTAGTTGGCCGGCATCGTCTGCAGCTGATTTGAGCAGCGAGGCACCCTGGGTCGGAGTTTTCATGAAAGGTTTCCTGTTATTTTGATTATGATACCTGCTCCATTATCGGCTTGTTACCTCATGCAGTTTTAATTCTAGGGGTACCGATTCCACCAAGCTGCCTAAGTGCATCACCAGTGAGTCTGTGCACCGTCCACTCATCCATAAGCACTGCGCCAATAGAGCGATAAAACTTTAGTGCTGGTTCATTCCAATCAAGCACCGACCATTCAAGTCGACCGCACTTTCGTTCACAGGCAAGCTGAGCCAGATAAGCGAGCATGCACTTGCCTATGCCCTTTCCGCGCATATCAGGGTTGACGTAGAGATCTTCAAGATAAATTCCGGCTTGCCCGAGAAATGTCGAGAAATTATGAAAGTACAATGCAAACGCTACCGGAGTCTGCTCCCATTCTCCAATTATCACCTCGGCTATCCGGTGGTTGCCGAACAAACTTTCCCTCAAACTGTGCTCAGTAGCAACAACTTCATGGCGCAATTTTTCATAGTCGGCCAGACCATGAATGAATGTCAAAATAAGCGCCGTATCGGCTTCTGTCGCTGCGCGTATGGTGAAGTTTTTCAGCATGATCTGAGTTTCTCTTGAATCAGTTTACGGGGTAATGGGTATCAGTATGGTCCTTCGATAAGACGCTCCGAGATCCACCAATAGTTTCCAAACTGATCCTTCACGCCTCCCTGTCTGTCGTTGTAGGGCTTATTGTCAACTTCCATGATCTTTGTCGCTCCTGCGCCTATCGCCTTGTTCATAGCTTCGTCAGCGTTTTCCACGTAAAGATAGTCAGAACCTGGCATAGCTGGATATTCAGCAGGGGCCTCGCTGACCATTACCGTTGAGGTTCCAGGACGAACCGGAGCATTAGCCAAACGGTCGCCTCGCATGTGGCGATCACCGATCTCCTCGCCCCGGAGGCCATGGACCAGAAAGTCCAGGAAATGAACAGCTCCATCGACTATGAGATAAGGTGTGACGGTATTAAACCAAGGGGGGATTCGCATTTGATCTCCATTTTGTATGCTTTGCAGAACTCACTGAAAAGCATACCTGACACCTTGACTGCGAGCAAATCCAGTAATAGAACAGTGGCGTTCCATAAAATCCTTGCCCACGTTCTCAAGCTGTGCTGGAATCAGTGCGTATGTCTGAACATAACCATGCGTCGCCGCAAGAACAACTCAAAGAGGATCAGACCGATGGATACCCCCACCCTGCTGAGCAGTGCCTTTATCGCCAGTTCCATTCTGTTTTCTGCTACCGTCAGCGCGCAGTCCAATGACTCTATATATGTCGCCCCCCGCACGGAATGGGGACAGGCTGAACTGCGTGGGGTATGGAATTTCAGTTCCAACATCCCCTTGCAACGCCCACAGAATCTGGCCGATCAGGAATTTTACAGCTCAGAACAATTTATTGCGTTAGAGCGCGCACGCGCTGAAGCAGCTGCTAACGCAGGTGAATTGACCCAGAGCATAGGTGGCGTCGTAGGGGGTTACAACGACTTCTGGATAGAGATCATGCCGCTGGATGCAAATATGCGCACTTCTATCATTATAGATCCGCCCAACGGCCGCTTGCCTGATGTAGTGCCTGGTGCACCACGTGCCTATGGTGGTCTTGGTCCGGATTCACAGGGCGAAAGACCGGTACGCTTTACTGTAGGGGGCATTGGCAAGGATGGACCTGAAGATCGCGGCCTGTCCGAACGCTGTCTGCTGGGCTTCAATTCAGTCCCGCCGTTTGAACCCAGTTTGTACAATAATAATGTGCAGCTGTTCCAGAATAAGGATCACTTTGTAATTTTCAATGAAATGATTCATGAAGCGCGCATTGTGCCGATGGACAACCGTGCGCATATACATGAGGACATTACCCTGTGGACCGGCAATTCACGCGGCTACTGGGACGGAGATACACTGGTCGTGGAAACCCGCAATTTCAATGACAGGACCCAGTCTTTTGCCGGAGTGGGCATCAGCGCTGATAAAACATTGATCGAGCGCTTTACGCGCACGGCGCCAGAACGTGTCGATTATCAGTACACTGTTATTGATCCGAAGGCTTTCGTCGCGCCACTGACCGGTATCGTGCCAATGTTTCGTTCCGATGGCGAGCTGTTTGAATATGCCTGCCATGAAGGTAATTACGGCATGGTTAATATCCTGAGAGGGCAGCGCGTAGAGGAAGGCAACTGGGATCATGAGAATAACCGAGCTGTCATGGGAGCCAGCCGATAGCAGTCACCTGCGATTGGTCCTGATCAGGATCTGAGGGCCGAACGCACACTTTCAAAGTAAGGACTGAGGATTGCGAAGAGCAGTTTGAATTAAATATGACCCACAACTGCCCGGCGCAGGCTTCGCAGCCTTAAGCTGGCTGTTCCCAGTCCACACAGGATCAGAATGCAACCTGCCCATTGCAACAGTACCAGTCGCTCACCAAGCACCAGATTTGCTGTCAACAGTCCGGTGACGGGCACCAGTAGAGAAAGAGGAGCAACCTGACTGGCCGGATATCTTGACAGCAGTTTGCTCCAAGTGCCAAAGCCAAACAGCGTCGCTGCAAAGGCCAGATAGATAACCGCAAGCAGCGCAGTCAGATCAAAGGATTGTATTGCGCTGGAGAGCTCTTCCGGTGTGTGCAGGAAGAAAGCAAGCACCAGCAAAGGGATCGGCGGCACCAGACTTGACCATATCACCAGACTGAACATATCGAGCCGCTGTTCGCGCCCTGCTCCCGCATTAACGGCCTTGCGCACCACTATATTTGAAACACCCCAGAATGCAGCACCAGTGATCGCCAGCAGCATCGCGCTCAAAGGGATTGCCCGCGTTCCAGCCAGCCCGGTGGCTGACCCGATCAGGATCAGACCAGTCGCTGCCATTGCAAGCCCCGCCAGTTGAGCCCCTGATACCTTCTCCTGCAGCATCAAAGCGGCCAGCAGCAAAGTGAAGAAGGCTTGGGATTGCAGAACAACGGAGGCCAGTCCTGCCGGTAGACCAAGGTGCATTGCATAAAACATGCAACCGAACTGGCCTATCCCAACCGTTGCCCCATAAGCCAACAGGTAGTTTAATTGGATTGCCGGGCGGCGGATGAAGAACACCGCCGGTATTGCCGCCAAGGAAAAGCGCAGAGCAGCCAGCAGCATGGGTGGCATGCTATCGAGTCCGATTCTGATAACGGTGAAACTGGATCCCCAGACAGTTACAACTAACAGCGCCAGTGCCAGGTCTCTACGATTCATTTGTTACCGCGTCGCCCTGATCATCGAATCGCTATGGGATTTACGACTACCTGCACCGCGCCCTTGAACTTCGGCTGACCGAGCACGAACATGAACTCTTTTACGCCATCTGCGGCAAGCTCAGCAGTGTTCATGCTTTCCAGGATATAAACACCGTTCTTTGCCAGCAGCGTCTGATGCACCGCGAACATCCGAGCGGGATTTTCGAAAGGGATGACTTCCAATGCCGGTGTATCAGCACCTATCGCGACAACGCCGAGCCCGGCCAGATACTCAGCGCCTTCAACGCCGGGTCCCGGCTGCCGGGAAATGAAACGCTCGTCGTCCACTCCGAGCAGCTGCATCCAACCGGTGTGAAATAACACAACGTCACCACTGCGAATCTGGACGCCTTGAGAAGTTGCTGCCGCTTCGATCTCCGCCCGGTTGAATGCGGTACCCTCGCTGACCATGTCCACGCCAAAATGCCTGCTCATGTTCAGCAACACACCGCGGGTGACGATCGGGGGTATTGTATGCGTACCCAACTCGGCAAGGCCATCATCGCGTACGATCTGGTTTGTGGTCAGGCCGTTGTAATACTTATGACCTATGCCGAGGTGGCCCAGACCATCAATCTGTGAGCCGATACCGAAACTGGTTCTGACGCGTTCATCATTGGAGGTGATCACATCGCTGCCGACCTCGATCGCGTCGCTGGCGGGAACAATGTCAATTTCATAGCTGCGCGAACCATAGGCGGGTGAATTCTCGGCTGTTTCAACGCCGAGTGAATATACCTTGCCAGTGACAATAAGTTCTGCGGCATTCAGCACGCCTTGCGTGCTTAGATTATTAGCTGCACCAATGCGATCATCAGCGCCATAGCGCGAAGGCACCCAGTCCTGAGCCAGAGCAGGAGAGATCAGATTGGCAGAAAGGCAGATCAGCCCTGCCAGCAAATTTAACTTGAACTTTCTCATCGGTCTCTCCTTTAAGTATCCACTGAATGCAGGATCACGGCATCTGCCCTCGCAGCCTGCAAAATGCAGGCCGCGATATCGAGCATCAGGCAGGCATGCGATGCAACGCGCAGATTTTATTGCCGTCGGGATCGCGCAGATAAGCCAGATACAGATTACCCATGCCACCTTCGCGGATACCGGGCGGGTCTTCGCAGGCAGTGCCGCCATTGGCAACCCCGGCCGCATGCCAGGCATTCGCCTCAGCTGGACTTGACGCTGCGAATCCTATTGTGCTGCCGTTGCCATGACAGGCTGGTTCACCGTCGATCGGTTTGGATAGACTAAAAATGCCGGTTTTAGTAACCCAGAAGGCACGCCCTTTCTGATCAATGACACCAGGCCCGTAACCAAGTGTCCCAAGGATGGCATCATAGAATTTTTTTGATTTTTGAACGTCATCTGCACCGAGCATGATATGACTAAACATAGTGTATGTTCCTCAGTCTTAATAAGGTTGGAGTTTATTTTTCTGCCAGTTCTTTCATGCTCACCAGAGCACGTTCGAAGGTCGCACGGCGTCTGGTTACATCAGCATCTTTCGCAGCTTGATCAGCCATATTGGATACATCCAGCATCAGCGTGTAAATCAACTTAGAAGAATTGTCGCCAGTGGGTCGCGCTTCCATGAAACCATGGTAAAGATTATAAAAAGCACCTTCTACAGCAGGCTGGGTGTAGCCATAAGAAAGTTCAGTCTGCGCAACCATAACTTCAGTAATGCGACCGCCAGCCAGTGAGCGGACGGCACCAATGCCATCACCAGAGGTGATGGTGCAATCTATATTCAACCACTCTGAAATACCACAGTAATCGCCAACAGCAGCCCAGACGGCATCAGCCGGTTTGGCAACATCGATTTCCATCTTAATGGTGACGTATTCGGGCTCGGCCATCACGGCTGCGGAAATGCTGAAACATGGGATAGCAATCAAACTCATTAGCGTGCGTTTCATGGGTATTGCCTCTCGTTGAAGTTGGTGTAAAGTGAGCCGGATTCTCGCACGGATCCGGTCCAGGAAGCACATGCTTTTTCTGGCGTAATTTCACCTGCACAGGTTTGAGTTTCATTCATGTCAAAGTCACTGCAACTTCTCTCCTTCCTGGTCCTGTCAATTTGCACATCGGTGTCGCAGGCCCAGCAACAGCAACCTGGACAAGCGCTCAGTGAGTGCAACACCGGCACCTGGACTTTGAACGATGGTTCACTTCTGGATATCAGCAAGACGCCTGCAGAGATCTGGCGCTGGCGCACTCGGGATGGGCTCTTTGGCCTGGTGAATCCCATTGCTGAAAATCCCTCGCTCGCCGCTGCCATTAATTTGAGCATTCAGGCTCAAAGTTGCGACTCGATTACCGTTGGTGGGCAATTGGCATCAAAGCTCGCGTTTGAACAAAGTGACACTAATTTTGCCGGTGACAATGAGCAACTGAAAGGTCGGCTGGTGTTACCTGTAAATACCGGTAAAGTCCCTGTCGTGGTAATGGTGCATGGCTCAGAGTCCACTTCAGCGGTACAGTTCAATAGCTGGCAAAGACAGCTGCCGGCGATGGGTATCGGCGTTTTTGTCTACGACAAGCGTGGCACAGGCGGCTCTACCGGCAGGTACAGCCAGGATTTTGAACTGCTGGCCAATGATGCGGCAGCAGCCGTGATCGAAGCGCGGCGACTGGCGGGTGATCGGCTGGAGTCGCTGGCGTTGCTTGGTACGAGTCAGGGAGGCTGGGTTGCACCACTGGCTGCAACCCGGACGCCAGTGGACAAAGTAATTGTGGGCTATGGTCTGGCTATTTCCCCCAACGATGAGGACCGAGAGCAGGTGCAGCTTGAAATGACGGCAATGGGTTATAGCGGCGCTGATCTCGCGGCCGCAGAAGAGGTAGCGAGGGCCACAGGACGGTTAATGGCGAGCGGCTTTCGAGAGGATTTCAGCGAGTATGCGCGGGTCAGAAAAGCCTATCACTCCCGGCCATGGTTTTCTCAGATCAGCGGGGAGTATACGGGCGATATACTGCGCTACCCGTCCTTGGTGCTGCGCTTGCTTGCGCCGGTTGCGCGACGCACAGGGAATCAGGGTACGCCCTGGGATTACGACCCCCTGCCCGTGCTTAATTCACTCACCCTGCCGCAGCTATGGGTCATTGCGGGCGACGACACCGAAGCACCACCCGAAACCACACTGAACCGACTAACTATGCTAAAACGCAATGGCAAGCCTCTGACGATTCTGGAATTCCCCGATACTGATCATGGCATTGTTGAATTCAGCGAAAACAATGGCGAACGTACCCCTACCCGTGTGGCTGAGGGCTATCTGCGTGCCGTGGCGGATTTTGCCAGGTATGGAGAGTTAATTGAACCCAATTACGGTAGAGCCACAGAAGTTAACTGAGCATATCAGTTAACTTTAGCTGTTGGATTTTCAGCTCCAAATCCACCATTAAGATAGCGCTGCATTAGCTGGCGCTGCTCAGGATCATCAGAAAATTCCTGCTCCAGAAACGCGTATAAGGCCAGTCGCGTAAGCATCTGCTGATCTGCTGGTCGCATAGCACGCTCAAATGTCTCCATCATGCAGGGCACTTCCTCAGAAATTGATATGCCAATTTCCGCATCAGCTGCGAGAATTGATTCAGCTTCACTCCCCTCAAGGTCAAGGTTGCTTAGCAACAGTGGGCATATCAACTGGTCGGGATGTCGGAACCAGCGGAAAAAGGTAGCAGACATACTGGCAAATCCCACATGACTGCCCTTGTCCAGAGTCACCAGCAGGCTGTTGGGCGCTTTCGAGGGGATCGGTGCGGCGTTAGACTCATAAGGAATTGCCGCGTCGGCGCTGCCGGCAATCATCATGAAGGGAATAGCAGAGGTCTTAAAGAATTTGGGTTCAAGGAAGTTGCTCGGTCCGGCGATGGATACTGCCGCACTGAGACGCGGATCGCGCACATCCCGATGATAGGCCACCAGCTGTGTGGTCAGTCCGCCCAAAGATAATCCGACAGCAGCCATGCGAGAGGGATCCAGTAAGCCATAAAGGCTGTCCGTTGGATCGGTATTTCGAGCCAGCAGTGTATCAATGATAAACGATACGTCGCCGGGCTGGTTGATCACATCATTCACGTTGGGACCGCCGGGTGCACCACCATGACTGAGCGGATAGTTCACGGCCACGAGGATGTAGCCCCTAGGCACCAGAAAATCGACCAGATATTCCGCTTCAGACGCCGAGGACATAAAGCCGTGACTGTAAATGATGAGCGGAAAGGACTGCTGATCTGGCGTTTCTGGATACCAGATAAAACCATTAAGTCCTCGCGCCGCGGTCCCTGCATAATCTCCATTGGGATTGGTTGGGCGCGATGTGTCAACGATTGCCATGGATTCACGAGCAATTTCGAACTCACCGGGCTGATACAGTAAGGCACTTTGCCCTGCTGCCGGGACGGGCAGGATCGGATTAAGCACATACACAGCAACGAGCAGCAATACCAGGGTCAGTCCCAGCAGAATCTTCTTTAAGCGAGTCATGCATTTATCTCATTATGTTTAATGGGTAGCAGGTTATGTCTGGTGGGCACCGAGACTAAGCCTTTAGCCATGAAGGGCAATGACCTTCCTCTACTTCGATACTATCTGTTTCTACGCCTTCCAATCGGTCTGCATTTTGTTCATATTCTTTGACAATGGACACGGCATGATCAAAGTTCTCATCGCTGACCATGACATTAGCAAAACCTGATGGTGAAAGATCACCGATTGCGCCTTGCAAATAATGCCCGCTGGTATACGCCTCAATATTTCGGGCTGACAACATACCCGAAACAATATGCGCTTCAAGAATATTTTCTGCTCTGTACACTATTTTCATTTAAATTTCCTGAGGACTATTGAACAGCACTTTGCTCTCTTCATATCAGCAGATAGACAGGTCTGCCCGGCAATCACCGGACGCGTTTCTTTATATCAGGTTTCAAACATAAAGCCTTTAAACATCCTCTGGAATCTATCTGATTCTCGTGCCGCAAGGATTCAACTGTTCTAGCGGAAAGAGGTTTGGTACTCTGTCGCGGCATCAATCATAACAAGCGGTAAGCCAGTGTCCGAGCAGAATAATAAAGAACCTCATACCCCAATGATGCAGCAATTTCTGCGTATAAAAGCGCAGCATCCCGATGAATTGCTGTTCTATCGCATGGGCGATTTTTATGAACTGTTTTTCACAGATGCCACCCTGGCCTCAGATATTCTTGGCATAACGCTGACGGCGCGCGGTAGCTCTGGTGGCAAACCAATTCCTATGTGCGGCATCCCCTATCATGCCGCAGATCGCTATCTGGCCAGACTGGTCGAGGCCGGACGCTCGGTGGCTATATGCGAGCAGATCGGTGATCCGGCTACCAGTAAAGGCCCGGTTGAACGCAAGGTGATGCGGATCATAACTCCTGGCACCATCAGCGATGAAGCGCTGCTGCAGGAGCGCGCAGACAGTGTATTGCTGGCTGTAACCGGCACTATGGACTGCAAGCCGGGTGGTGAGGAACATTTCGGGCTGGCGTGGCTGGATATCAGCAGCGGTCGCTTTCTGCTCAGCGAAGTGAATTCTCAGCATGATTTGCTGGCTGAGATTGAACGCATCCGCCCGGCTGAAATACTACTCAATGAAATGCTTGAGTTGCGGGAGTTGGAAAACCGTCCAGGTTCGCGTCGGCGTCCGGTCTGGGAATACGATTTCGCAGCCAGCACCCGCGCATTGAATCAACACTTTAAGACGCGTGATCTGAATGGGTTTGGTTGTGAACAGATGGTGCTGGCGCTGCAGGCTGCCGGCTGTCTGCTGGCTTATGCCCAGGACACCCAGCGCTCGCAGCTGCCACACATTCAAGGGATGCAGATTGAGCAGCAATCGGACAGCCTGATTCTTGATGCAGCCAGCCGCCGTAATCTTGAGCTGGACCGCAACTTAAGCGGAGGCAGCGAGAACACTCTGATGTCGGTGCTCGATGCTACCGCAACTCCAATGGGCAGCCGCCTGCTGCGTCGCTGGCTGCATCGCCCGCTGCGCGATCGTCATGTGTTGCAGCTGCGACAGCAGTCGGTTGCCAGTCTGATCGAGCAATACCGCTTTGAGGTTCTCCATCCCTTGCTGAAAGGCATCGGTGATATCGAGCGCATTCTTGGTCGCGTGGCACTGCGTTCAGCGCGACCGCGCGATCTGGCGAGATTGCGTGATGCGCTGAGCGCCCTGCCGGAAATGCAGAGTCACCTGAAGACTATTCTGGCCCAGACTGATTCGCCTCGTTTGCAGACTTTAAGCGTGCAGATCGGCGAATATCCTCAGCTTGCTGATTTGCTCCACCGGGCAGTATTTGAAAATCCTCCGGTGGTTGTGCGCGAAGGTGGAGTTATCGCAACGGGCTATGATGCTGAACTCGATGAACTGCGGGCCCTGAGTTCCAATGCCGGACAATTCCTGGTTGATCTGGAAATCCAGGAGAAAGCACGAACCGGTTTGAGCACTTTAAAGGTTGGGTATAACCGGGTGCATGGCTACTACATAGAATTGAGTGCAGCTCAGTCTGGCGCAGCCCCTGCTGATTATATCCGTCGCCAGACTTTGAAGAACGCCGAACGATTTATTACTCCTGATTTGAAAATATTTGAAGATAAGGTACTGAGCGCCAACGGCAAATCGCTGGCCCGTGAGAAAGCGCTTTATGATGAGCTACTGGAGATTGTAGCTGAGGATTTGAATATTCTGCAGCTCAGCGCTGCAGCGCTGGCTGAACTTGATGTGCTGGCAAATTTTGCAGAGCGCGCGCTGAACCTGGACTGGAGCCAGCCGGATTTGAGTGCCCAAAGCGGCATTTTTATTGAACAGGGACGCCATCCGGTAGTGGAACAGGTGCTGGAGAACAGTTTTGTAGCCAATGATGTTGATTTAAGTCCTGCCGCGCAGATGCTGATCATTACCGGCCCGAACATGGGCGGTAAATCGACCTATATGCGCCAGACTGCATTGATTGTACTGCTGGCTTTTACCGGCAGCTTTGTCCCTGCTCGCCGCGCTTGCATTGGCCCGGTCGATCGAATTTTTACCCGCATTGGTTCATCGGATGATCTAGCCGGGGGCCGATCAACCTTTATGGTGGAGATGACTGAAACTGCCAACATACTGCACAACGCTACTGCCAGCAGTCTGGTACTGATGGATGAAGTGGGACGTGGCACCAGCACCTTTGATGGTTTGTCACTGGCGTGGGCCAGCGCTGTCTATATCGCGGAGAAACTGCAGGCCTATACCTTGTTCGCAACGCATTATTTTGAGCTGACCGTGTTGCCAGACAGCCATGACAATATCTGCAATGTGCATCTGGACGCCTCCGAACATGGCGAAGGCATTGTTTTTCTGCACTCGGTGAAGGCTGGTCCCGCGAATCAGAGCTACGGCTTACAAGTGGCACAGCTGGCTGGAATTCCTGCTCAGGTGATTCGTCAGGCACGCGAAAAATTGAGCTTGCTTGAGCAGGATTCCGTAGGTTTGCACGAGAGCCGTGCGCGTACTGTATTGACCGCTGACACAGTCTTTGAGGATAAATCTGTGGCGGGCAGCGCGAAAGCACTGATTCAAAAACCAATGCAAAGTGAATTATTCATTGAGTATGCTGATCATCCGGTTGTGCAGGAACTGCATAACATTGATCCTGATAACCTCAGCGCCCGAGAGGCGCTGGACCTCATCTATCGCTTGAAGCGCAAACTTGAGTAAGTTGTCTTTGCTACCATTCTTTGACCAGTAATTTCAGCTTGCCAGGCACATCGGCCCACTCTTTGGCATCTGCAGGAGCTTCTTTCATTTCAGTAATGTTTGGCCATTTCTGCGCCAAATCTGCGTTCAGTTCAAGAAAAATACTCTGATCTTCTGGTAACTCGTCCTCAGCATAAATCGCATCCACCGGACATTCCGGTTCACACAGTGCGCAGTCAATGCATTCATCAGGGTGTATCACCAGAAAGTTCGGACCTTCATAGAAACAATCAACCGGGCACACCTCAACGCAATCCATGTGCTTGCACTTAATACAATTCTCGCCAACTACAAATGTCATGATTTCTCCAGTCTTCAGGCCAATGCACAAAGCCCGCTGAACACTGGGCTCTCAATACCATAATATCAGCGAAATTATAAAGAAAATTATCACCGACGTTAAAACACTATTTCCGATATCCGAAATCGCCCAAACCAGCGCTGCTTTCAGGGCGCGGATTGTATCAGCATTCCAGGCACTTATCAGCCCCGAAAGTTGTGCAGAGCCTCACCCGTGCAGTATCCGCAACCGCATGGAGCGATAGTCGGGCCTCCACGGATGACATCCACCGAGCATCCTGCGCGGGAGCTCTGCACGGGTTGATATCCAGGGTTCCGGATATTTCCAGGCTGCGGACATTCAGGCCAGGCTCACAAACAACTGCTATCGAGCCCTTCTTCCTGCACCATCTCTCTCAATCGGTCCAGCGCTTCCATCTGAATCTGCCTTACCCTCTCCCGAGTCAGACCGATCTGTCGGCCAACCTCCTCCAGCGTTCCGCTTTCATAACCACGAAATCCATAGCGTCGAGCAATTATTTCAGCCTGGCGCTCCGTAAGACGTTGCATCCATCGCTGCATGGCGCTGTCTCGTGTTTCTAAATGCAGACACTGCAAAGGATTGTTCTGATTCTCATCAGCGACTGTTTCAGTCAAGGACAACATCCCCTCTTCTGCAACCATGCTGTCTAGAGAGACGACTCTTTCATTGCAATAAAGAACTTTCTCCACACTGGTTAGCGGTTTCTCAAGAGCAGCAGCAATGTCAGCGGCCGTTGCATCGCGCGCAAGCGTTTTATTCAGTTC
>JBDNGQ010000147.1:0-3976 GCA_041689205.1 Pseudohongiellaceae bacterium
AATATCCACCCCATCCTGTTCGTAAGTGACGAAAGGAATAATCGGAACTCCTCCCATGATCGCCAGTTGAGCAGGCCCTTTTACGAAGCGACATGGATAACCGAAGAAGTTCACCGTGGTACTCGCTCCGAAGTCATCTTTCAGATCGAACAACATGGAAAGAATATGCTTGCCTGAGCGCAACGCGTTGACGATATCAATGAGATTGCGCTGGCCATGAAGCATGGCGTGGTGTCTGTTGGAATCAACGATGGTGTAGTCATTATTGCCATCAATATGATGCTCACGTTGCAAGGAAATTGTCTGTCGCGTACTGCCCGTTACTTTACAGATTCTATGGAAGGCACCTACAAAGTCACCCATATGGATTGTGGCCAGCACAATTGAGCCTGTGTTAGTTGTCATTAAATCAGCAAAGGCCTCTGCCTCAGACCACTGAAACTGATTCAGCTGCTGTTGCTGCTGCCTGCTGTAGCTGCGATGCAAAAGACGTTTCGCGTAATTGAACTCGAAGTAGAAATAGTGCTGCTTGAGCAGATAACCGATGCGAGCTTCCGGTTCATGAAAAATTCTGCTGAGTCGAGACTGAAATTGCTGAGTGAATGTTTTTGTGATTGGAATGCGGTTCAACAGGTAATAGCGAAGTCTATGAAGGAAGCTCAATCTTTTGCGCTTGCGAGTTAGCGATCTTTCATCATAAAGGCAGTTGATTGATAGACTGTGCAGCAACTTGAAACACATTTCTTTGAATGAGCGCGACTGCAACTGTTGCGAGAATTCCAGTACGAACTGCAGATAGTTCTCACAGTCGCTGGCACTGAATTCCTGCCGGTTAAACTGCATTTGTATGCCGGTTTCAGTTCGCAGGATCTGTACGCCTTTATCCGGGAAGGGGACTTTAGCAAGCAGTATGAAAATCGATATTTCGAGTCGTTGTGCAATGAGCAGTTCAAAGGCAAGACAGACTGAGATAGTTGCACCACGATAGTCGGCAAGTGCGTGAAAATTTTGCGCCTGTGCCATTCTCTGAATGAACGACATTTTCTGCAGTTTCAGTTTTTTTTGCTGCGTCTTGAGACCCAGGTCTGCAACGTTGATCCGCAATAAATCGACAGGTTTCATCTGCTGTTAATCCGCAACAGTTCAAGCCGATTCCGTTACCATAGCCTGCTCGAGCATGGCGGTAATATCACCGACTGTCTGCAATTTCGTCAGCAGTCTATCGTCAGTCTGGATAGAGAATTGTTCTTCAAGTGTATAGATTAGTTCGAGCAGTTCCAGTGAGTCCATCACGAGTTCGTCGAGACGGGTTTGCTCGTCAATAGACAGGTTACTGTCACCCTGCGGGCATCTGCTATTAATTTGTGAGATTACTGCGGATTCGAAATGTTCACGCATGTCGGTCAATTCCTTTTGATGATTTTTTTACGCTTAAAACTCGCTGCTGCTAACTGCCACATCCTGTGACTGATAAAACAGAGTTATTATTTATATAGCTGTGAAGCGCTGGATCGTCAAAAAGATAATGATTCCTGCCATGAAAATAAATTGACTCATTCAGCATGGCAGGAATTTAAGTTACTTAAGACTCGCCACCGTATTCGGTGTCATAGTCGTCTACCGCAGCCTGAATCACCACCTTTGCATGTTCATAGCCGTAGGGGTCGCCAATTGATACCTTGCTTTCTTCTCCGGGAATCAGCTTGTAGGTGAGGAAATAATGCTTCATCCGCTCAATCATCGCGGGCGGCAGTGCAGACAGTTCATCAATCTCACCAAAAAAGGGATCGTTTTCCAGTACTGCAATTATTTTATCGTCTGCTTCTCCGCCATCCAGCATCGGTAAGCCACCTACTACTCGAGCATTGAGAATGATCTCGGTTTTTGAGATGGGCCGTTCGCTGATGACACAGATATCAAGAGGGTCACCATCGCCGCGGGTGGCGTCAGGCATGAGTGCGCCAACGCGTGCGCCGCAATAGGTCCGAGGAATAAATCCGTACAGAGTAGGGTGCTGTGATGATGAGCGTTGCGGGCGATCTACACGCAGATAGCCGGTCGTTTTATCGACTTCATATTTGACCAGATCAAATGGACATATTTCTATAAACGCGTTGACTACCCGAGGTGCCCGTGGACCGACTTCAAGGCCGTGCCACGGGTGCGGACGCCAGCGATAAAAAGGATGTGGAAACTTCTTCATGCGGGTTTATTCCTGGTGACTGAACAAAAGGCGCGCAGTATACCGGATATTTGTTACACAGTCCGTGCTGTTTAGTTCGACTCATTGATCAGCAGATTAGCCACCTGTAATAACCGATGGTCCTGACCCCAGGCTGCGCTGAACATGACGCCGATAGGCAGCCCTGCACTGTTAACCTGCAGGGGCAGGGCGATGCTCGGTTGACCGGTACCATTGAACAAAGCTGCAAAGCCGCCGTAGCTGGCGAAACGCTGTGCATAAATCTTCATATCGTCACCGTCCATATCCAGCCAGCCCAGTTCGGCGGGAGGCATCGCCAGTACCGGCGACAGGATCAGGTCATAACGCTGGTGGAAGGCGGTCATCTGCCGCTCCGCCTGGTTCAGAACATCGAGCGCTTTAATGTAAGCAATTGCGCTCACTTTAATGCCTGCTGCCGTCATACGTCGTGTTGCTTCTTCCAGCGGTGCATCAGCGAGCGTCAGTCTTTTGAGTTCGAGTTGCGGCACTACGACTTGAGCGACATGGGTATTAATGATGGTAATCATGGCATGAGTGATCACTTTATAATCTACCGGGGGCGCCAACTCTTCCATTATAAAACCGTGGGCTTCGCATAAGGACACGGTTTTATCGATAGCCGCCAGGCAATCATCATGTACCGAAAAACCAGCTGGATGAGCGCGCTGCACAGCGACCCGTAAACGGCCTGGTTGCGCCGCGTGCGTGTGAAAATAGGACTGTTTGTACTCCGGTAGTGGAAACAGCTGTGCTGCACGCAGACGCAACAGATCGAGGAAGGCAGCGCTGTCCCGGACCGTGCGGGTAAGTACATGATTGACGCTGAAGCCGCCCCAGGAGCTTGCTATATCATCGTCAATGACTGTCAGGCCACGGCTGGGCTTGAGTCCGACCAGTCCGCAACACGAAGCTGGAACGCGGATGGAACCACCGCCGTCACTGCCATGCGCGGCTGGAACGATACCAGCAGCAACTGCTGCTGCGGCGCCGCCACTGGAGCCTCCGGTTGAATACCCGGGAGCCCGAGGATTATCGCAGGGCCCGTTTATGACTGACTCGGTAGTGATGGTAACGCACAGTTCAGGCGTATTGGTTTTACCAAATAATACCAGTCCGCCGCTGCGGAAGCGCTCGGTGACCCTGCTGTCGCTTTCGGCAATCTCATCGGCAAATAATCGGCTGCCTCGGGTCTGCGGCAGGCCCTTAACGGCGGAGATATCTTTGATCAGAAAGGGGACTCCGGCCAGCAGGCCTGTGGTTTTTTGAGCTGACTGGGCGCTGGCGGTGGCACGCGCGGCCTCGTAATCTTTAACAATGATCGCATTCAACGCAGGATTAAGTTTTTCTGTTTGGGCTATGGCACATTCCAGTAGTTCCGCAGCACTTGCTTCACCCGATTGCACCAGTGCAGCCAGACCGACTGCATCATTTTGTTCGTACTCATCGTTGTTAAGCATGTCGGTTCCTGGCAGATTTGATTGTGGCCGACTTTACAGGGAATTGGCCCGAGCTTGCAAACTCTGAGTTTGTGGCAATCTTTTGCATTGACATGTAATTAAGGAGCCTCTGAATAACTCTATGACCACTCTGCGGGTGATTGCGCCCGCTGCTGCAAGGCGTCGTGCGCTGGCAATGGCCGTAGCCCTTGGCAAGCACGGCAACGCGGCAGAAGCGGCGCAGACGCCCGCCCGAAGGGGCCTTCAGCCGATCCCGCTGGCTGCGTTGCCCTTGCTTGACAGGCGGACGCATGCC
>JBDNGQ010000148.1:0-2518 GCA_041689205.1 Pseudohongiellaceae bacterium
ACGAAAACAGCGCAGACTCCCGAACTTTAACAACTGGTACACACTATGGATTGGTTTACGATCGTTTTTGCCATGACCGGGGCGCTGGTGGTAACTCTGGTGGCACTGTGCTCAGCATATGTCCTGTACATCAAAGACTCTACTCTTGTCAGATGGATGCCGCGACTGCTCGCCCTTGCTGTCGGCGTGCTGTTGGGCGATGCCTTTTTGCACCTGTTGCCCGATGCGCTTGAGCGAAGTGACAACACCGGCGGTATCTTTCTTTGGACGCTAACCGGAATCATCGGGTTCTACTTTATCGAGCAATCGCTGCACTGGCGTCACGATCATGCGGTACTGCCTGATGAAATGGGCGAAAAACCCGAATCCTATGCTTATATGAATCTGTTTGGCGACGGCATGCATAATTTTGTCGACGGCATCCTGATTGCCGGCAGCTTCCTGGCTGACCCAATGCTGGGTATTGCTACCACGCTGGCTATTGTCATTCATGAAATCCCGCAGGAGATCTCTGATATCGCCGTGCTCGTCCACGGCGGGTACAGCAAGCAGCGGGCTGTTTTGCTTAACTTCTTCTGCGCCTGCGCCTGTCTGGCTGGCGCTGCCGCTACTTTGCTGATCGCGCAGTTTATGACCATCAATCTTCCCGCTCTTCTGGCTCTGACTGCGGGAGGCTTTATCTACATTGCGACTTCTGACCTGATTCCACTGTTGCGCAAAACGGAAAGCCCCTTCCCTTTAAAGGTGCAGATGTTGGCCACGCTGACAGGGATAGGCTGCATGCAGGGAATTCTCTGGATGGAAGTGCTGGCGCGCTAAGCGCGTAAATTCATCGAACATTAATAACAAAGGACTCATCATGAAAAACCATCGCATCCCGGTAACCGTGCTGACCGGCTTTCTGGGCAGTGGAAAAACCACTCTGCTGAATCGGATCCTGAGTGAAAGTCACGGCTTGCGTATCGCCGTAATAGAAAATGAATTTGGTGAGATTGGCATAGATCAAGATCTGGTAATCAACGCCGATGAAGAGATCTTTGAAATGAACAACGGCTGCATTTGCTGCACCGTGCGTGGCGATCTGATCAGGATTCTGGGCAACCTGGCGCGTCGACGAGACAAGTTTGACCGCATTGTGCTGGAGACCACGGGTATGGCGGATCCGGGCCCTGTCGCTCAAACATTTTTTGTAGATGATGATATCAAGGATGAGTTTTACCTCGACGGTATCATTACTCTGGTGGATGCCAAACATGCACCTCAGCGTCTTGATGACAGCGATGAAACGATGGCGCAGATTGCCTTCGCTGATCTCATCGTTTTGAATAAAATCGATCTGGTGGAACCGAGCCAGTTGATCTCGCTTGAGACGCGAGTTCGCGATATAAACCGGATGGCACAGATCATTCCAGCCAATATGGCCGATGCTCCACTTAACAAGATATTGGATGTCGGGGGGTTTGATCTTGACCGCGCGCTGGAAACCAATCCCTACTTCCTTGAACCTGAATATCCCTTTGAATGGGGTGGGATATTTCAACTCAACGCCGGAGAACACACGCTGAGTCTGAGCACTGGCCCTGACCCGGATATGTCTGCGATGTGGTTGCAACTGCCTGCAGGTGAGCCCACCAACCTGTCTCTGCTGGCTGAGCAGGTCTTTCGCCACTTCGCTGAGCCTGCGCAAAGTGCAGGTGATGGAGACAGAATTTTTCCTAGCACAACTCATTTGAAATTTATGCTGGAGAGTTCTGCGGCGATAAAAATGAATGCGCCCGCTACGGGTAATTACGCACTTTTTATGCAGCACACGCCCGAGGAATTTTCCGCCCGGATTCTTGATCCACTGGGCAAACCCTGCCCGTCAGTTACTGATCTTTATTTCAATGCAGGTCATGTTCATGACGATAAGGTCAGTTCAACAGCCTTTGAGTTTGAGGGATTTCTGGATGCAGATAAATTCGATGACTGGCTATCCCTCCTGCTGCGCACTGACGGCGCCGATCTGTTCCGCATGAAGGGCATTCTGGCCATAGCCGGTGACGAACGACGCATGATCTTCCAAGGGGTGCACATGCTGCTGGACAGTCAGCCCGGCAAGCCTTGGGGCATTGAAACTCCACACAACCGACTGGTTTTCATTGGCAGGAACATCGACCGGGCTTATCTGGAAGGAGGATTGAAAAAATGTCTGAGTTAGCTGCTTCCGCTGCGCCTCAGGCAGTGTTCGCGCCCGAGGCAGTGTTAAAGTTCCGTGCCGCCATGGATGAATCGCCGGCAGCTCTGGGCTGGTCTGCCTGTGGTCGCTGGCTGGCTGCCATTAGTGCCACGGGTATGATTCATATACTGGATGCCAGCTCGCTCGAGATCTCCTCCTGGCAGGCGCATCAACCAGGGGGACTCGCTCTTGCCTGGCATCCTTCTAAACAACTGCTTGCCAGCAGCGGACAGGACGGGTATGTCCGACTGTGGGACTTCAGCACAGGCGGCACTCTCAAAGCCTGCAACCCCAAAGCCT
>JBDNGQ010000149.1:0-46474 GCA_041689205.1 Pseudohongiellaceae bacterium
TGATTACCTGGCAAAGGTGATCACTGGCGTAAAATTCAAAGACGGAATCGAGGTGACGAAAGCCAATCAGAAGGCCGCTTGATTCGACTGGCTAAACACCAGAATTGACAATAACTCGCGCCAGACCAGACGGTGACAAGATGTATGAATATGCCTGCCACGAAGGCAACTATGCATTACCGGGCATATTGGCAGGTGCACGAATTCAGGAACTGGATCAATAAGCAGGCTACTGCGTCTGGTTTCAGCAGGTCCACACTGGCACTAAGCTGCCAATGTCGGGCTGCTGGTTCTTTGCAGCCCTGATGCCAGGTGGCCAACATCAAAATTTTTGAAAGCTAAAGCTTCGGCTAAAAATCCTCTGTAACCAATGTCCCTTTAAAAAATAATTACCCCTTTCCGGAACACTTTATTTTACGCATACTGCACGCGCATTTTCCGATGCGTTAGAGGCTGTAAGTTATGTTAAACGCTGTACTGGTAGTAGCAGGATTGATTTTATTGACTGTGGGCGGCGAGGGTATTATCCGCGGCGCACTATCAGCAGCGACCAGACTAAAAGTTTCCCCCCTGCTGGCAGGCCTTGTCATTGTTGGTTTCGGAACCTCAGCGCCGGAACTGGTAGTCACAGTAGAGGCCGTGTTTACTGACCGCGCTGATATCGCCATAGGCAATATTATCGGCAGCAACATCAGCAACATCCTGCTGATTCTTGGGCTTTGCTCGCTGATTACGCCATTGACCGTGCAACCCTTATCCTTGCAGCGCGATGGTTTCACTGGTGTTGGTGGTGGCCTGCTGTTCATACTGCTGACCGGCAGTGCCATTCTGACTCGTATTGATGCGCTGATACTGCTGAGCGGACTCACTGTATACCTGGTATTTGCCTATCGATCAGAACGCGCATTGACCGCCCCTGCCGCATCCCCGACCCAGGCTCATTTTGATGAGAACGTTGCACTGCCGGTATCATTACGACTTACCTGGCTCTACTTGATTGGTGGTGGTCTGCTGCTGGCCGCTGGCGCAGGCCTGCTGCTCTCCGGAGCGGTTGGAATCGCTGAAATATTTAATGTACCGGACGCAGTTATTGGTCTTACTCTGGTGGCAGTCGGTACTTCGCTTCCCGAGTTGACGGTTTCATTACTGGCGGCGTTGCGACGTCACGCAGACCTGGCCGTAGGCAACATTCTCGGTAGCAATATATTCAATGTGTTCGCAATTCTAGGTATCACTGCGATGCTGCAGCCTTTGCCGGTAGCTGCCAGGATTGTCCAGTTCGATCAGTGGGTTATGCTTGGCGCATCGATTGTGGTAATGCTCTTTCTATACACAGGCATGCGAATTAATCGATGGGAAGGAGCAGCGCTACTCAGTGCTTATGGAATCTATATCTGGCTGAGTTTTACCCGTTTTCTCAACTGATCGATCAGGGTAATGGTGAAACTTCGTTGGCACAGTTGCGTGAGAACAAGCCGCAAAGCAACCCTTTTTTCTTAGCCGGTTGTTGTTGTCGAGAGTCCACTATCTCATAGGTGGATTTCAGCTCAGCAAATCTGTGCAGAGCGGCCATCAACTCAGGATTACTGATGGCAAGATCAAACATCTTCTGGTTCATTTCTTCGTATTTATGTTCCATATCAAATTGCAGTTCCGATTCGGATACCCGACCTGAGGAGAGTGCCATTTCCATGGATAATTGCGGATCCTCGCCAGAGCGCCATGCCGCAATTGTGTGGGCCGAGTTTCTGGCTCGTTCATTACTTAAAAATGCCGGCTCACAGCCGCGCCGGAGGATATAACTGCCGGTGCCAGCTTCGCTTTTACAGTTTACTTTGTATTCTTTGTCATCCAGCAGTTGATTAAACAGTCTGTAGATATCATCCTGGGCACGCTCCATCTGGAAACGCAGGCGCGACGGCGTGAGTTCCCCGATTACCACAATCTCTTCCAGAATTTCGGAGGAGTCAGACTGCTGTGCGAGGGCCGAGGCAGATATAAGCTGGAGAACGAGGGCAAAGCCAAATAGTCCCGCATGGATTTTCATGACCTGCCCCTCGTCTACTTAATCAGTGATTATCCAACAACTATTCAGTCAATAATTGCGCCATAGGTGATCGCTTTAAATGCAGCACGTAATGGCACCTGCACATTCATGTGCTGAATCATCACCACGCCGATCAACTCTTCGACTGGATCAATCCAGAAAATGGTACCGGCAGCGCCGCCCCAATAGTATTCACCTTTCGATGCGATAGAACCCAGTGCTGCAGGATCTTCAATAATTGCAAAACCGAGACCGAAACCGGTTCCCGCAGCAAAACCTGGCAGACTCATGCCACTTCCGGGGACATCACTCAGGAAGATGCCAGGCAAATGGTTCTGAGTCATATAGTCGATAGTTTTGCGACCCAGGATGCGCGCACCATCCAATTCACCGCCATTCAGCAGCATCTGACTGAAGCGCATATAATCTTCCGCGCTGCCGACCAGACCACCGCCACCTGAATAGAAGCTGACATCATTGGCAAACTGACTGTTGGCGGGACTGTCGCTGACCACAAGAGTCTGCGATTGGGGATCATAGGTGTGATTGGATCCAAAACGAGGACGCTTATCTGCAGGCACCTGGAAGAAGGTATCGGTCATCTCCAATGGCGCAAAAATTCGTTCGCGGAAAAACTGATCCAGGCTCATGCCGGAAACAACCTCAACCACACGACCTAACACATCGGTGTTAACGCCATAATGAAAACGAGTGCCAGGCTGAAACTGCAATGGGATCTCTCCCAGACGTGCTGTCATTTCCGCCAGATCAGAATTGCCGAGAATTTGATTATCCCGGTACATGCGGTCGACCAAAGTATCCCCGAATACACCGTAAGTAAGGCCGGCGCTGTGGGTCATTAACATTTGAATCGTGAACGGCCGGCGCTGCTCTGTGAGGCCACCACCTTCGCTCATGACTTTTACACCCTTAAACTCAGGCAGGTATTTTTCAACCGGATCATTGAGTTGAAATTTTCCTTCTTCGTAGAGCATCATTGCAGCGACCGTGGTAATAGGTTTGGTCATCGAGTAGATGCGGAACAGACTGTCCTTTTCTATCGGATCGCCGGTCTCTTTATTCAGCGTGCCGTAATTCTCAAAGTGTACCACCTGGCCCCGTCGAGCAACCATGCTGACCACGCCCACCAGTTCGCCATCATCCACATAGGATTGTAACAAGGGTTTAATGCGGTCCAGCGCCTCGGACGACATGCCAACAGATTCTGGCGAGGCGTAGGAAAGATTATCAGCCAGAACAGTAGACGCACCGAACACGGCACAAGCGAAGGTCAGGTTTAAAATGTGTAGCCGATTAACATGGAACATCAAGCACCTCGTTGTTTTAAATTAAGAATTAGAAGATTTTTTCCGAACAATCAGACTACCTATCGAATAACCTGCGCCAAAGGAGCAGATGACGCCAATATCACCCGCCTGCAGATCAGAGCTATACAGATTAAACGCAATAATCGACCCAGCAGAAGCAGTGTTGGCATATCGATCAAGCACTATCGGAGCCTCCTCGGCAGTAGCTGCACGACCCAGGAGCTTTTTAGCGATCAGTAAATTCATGTTGATATTAGCCTGATGCAACCACCAGCGCCGTACATCGGTAATCTGCAGACTCAGCAGTGCCAGGTGGCTGCTGATATGTTCAGCCGCCATAGGACAGACTTCTTTGAATACGGTGCGGCCTTCCTGATGAAAAAGCTTATCAGGTCCAAAGGGAGCGCTATCCGAGGCTCGAGACATATAACTGAAATTGGAACGGATAGTGCTGGAGAACATGGTTTGCGCCTGTGTCCCGAGAATTTCGTATTGCTGCTCGCTGGTGGCGGTATCGGCACGCTCAATGACCACGGCAGTAGCAACATCACCAAAGATAAAATGGCTGTCACGATCACAGAAATTTACCTGCGGAGTGACCAGTTCGGGGTTGATTACCAGCACCGCTCTGGCGGTTCCTGCGCTGATCATTTCATAGGCGCGGTGTAATGCAAAAGTCGCGGCTGAACAGGCTACCAGCATATCGAAACCAAAACCCTTGATACCCAGAGCATCCTGCACTTCTATCGCAATAGCCGGATAAGCCCGCTGAGTATAAGCACAGCTGACTATGACAACATCAATATCTGCAGCTGTTTTGTCGGCGTTGAGCAGCGCTTTTTGTGCTGCAGCCAGCGCTATTTCAGCCTGGTGACTCAGTTCATCCTCACCCCGCTCGGGGATATCCGGACGCATACGGTTAATATCAAGAATCCCGGTTTTGACATAGGCATAACGCTGGCGGATACCACTGGCCTTTTCGATAAACTCAGGGTCTGAACTTGCCACCGGTTTGCAGGTTCCAGCGGCAATTTCCGCGCTGTGTTCACTATTAAACTTTTCGGCATACGCGTTCAGTGCAAGTACAAGCTCTTCATTGGTAATAATATTTTCTGGTGTCCACAGTCCGGTACCACTGATGACTACTTCGGAGCTGGGCTGATGTTGACGCATGGTATATGTCCTGATTCTTGTTCTAAGATTCTGTTTTAGTGATCGGATTATAGCAGCGAAGAGGCCTGACACTGCAAATTGCCAATGGCCTCTGCGCTGGCCTGGCTATTGGACGGTAATAGTGATCTTTCCTGACATCACCGGGGGATTATGCGGGGCAAACAACAACCCTATTCTTTCTAATCATGAATCAATCTCCTTGCAGGCAACGTGGAGCTGATTCTGCCTGTTGGGTTAGTGCAGTGCAAGTGCTTAATTTTGTGTTGATTTTAAGGCGTGTGCTAGACTCGCCCCACCAAATTGAAAGCTACTTCCGGAGCATTACCCCTCATCATGAGCACACAAGAATCTCCTTTCCTCCGCTTTGAACGGCAGGGCCCGGTTGCCCTGCTGACCATGATCCGTCCCGATATTCGTAATTCCATGACCGGCGAAGAAGACGCTGAAGAGATTATGGATGCCTGCGCCCGCATCACCGCCGATCATTCCATCCGCGCCGTCATTCTTACCGGGGACGGTCCGGTATTCTCGGCCGGTGGTAATCTACGCAAGATGACCGAAAAAATGGGCAAAGGACTTGGTGAACCTGCCAATATCCGCCATGCTTACCGCGGCGGCATCCAACGTATTCCGCTGGCTTTGTACAATCTTGAGGTGCCGACCATTGCAGCAGTGAATGGGCCCGCCGTCGGTGCCGGCTGCGATCTGGCTTGCATGTGCGACATTCGGATTGCCTCCGAGCGTGCCACTTTCGCAGAAAGCTTTGTCAAGGTCGGTTTGATTCCAGGCGATGGTGGTGCCTGGCTGCTGCCCCGGGCAGTGGGCATGTCAAAAGCGGCGGAGATGGCTTTTACCGGTGAGGCAATCAGTGCGGCCGAAGCGCTTGCCAGCGGCCTCGTCTCGCAGGTAGTACCGGAGGCAGAATTGATGGAGGCGGCGTTTAAGATGGCAGCACGTATCACTGCCAACCCGGGTCAGGCTCTGCGTATGACCAAGCGGCTGCTGCGCGAAGGCCAGCATATGCGGCTGGAGAGTCTGCTGGAAATGTCCGCAGGCTTCCAGGCACTGGCTCACCATACCGCGCAACACGAAGAGGCGGTGACCGCGTTTCTGGAAAAACGCAAACCAGAATTTAAAGATTGACCTTTCACCGCGAACATCATGGTATGAGTACCTTATGAGTGCCTTAGCTATACCGCCGGTCACATTACCCGAGAACTGCAAGCAGTTGCGCGCAGAAGTGCGCGATTTCCTTGCCGAACATATGCCGGCAGTCCCGGCCCGTGTGCGCGCCCGCAACTGGTCTGCTGCCGATGAAAATTTCAGCAGACTGCTCGGGGAACGGGGCTGGATAGGCATGTGCTGGCCAAAGGAATACGGTGGCCAGCAACGCTCGGCACTGGAACGCTATGTGGTTATTGAAGAACTGCTGGCTGCCGGTGCGCCAGTTGGCGGGCACTGGATCGGCGACCGGCAGAGTGGTCCGGTGCTGCTGCGCTGGGGGGCACAGCGCTACCGCAAGGAATTACTGCCGCGCATTGCTCAGGGCGAGTGCTGGTTCTGCATCGGCATGAGTGAAGCTGATACCGGCTCAGACCTGGCCTCCCTGCGCACCAAAGCCAGGCTCAGCGAAGATAGCTGGGTAATCAATGGCAGCAAGCTGTGGACCTCTTTTGCACACCGTGCGGACTACATGATTGCCTTGGTACGAACCAGCCCCGCGGTTGAATCCCGACATGGCGGATTGAGCCAGCTGCTGATCAAACTGGATACCCCTGGCATCACTATTCGACCCATACCGAATATGGCGGGTGATGAAGATTTCAATGAAGTGGTTTTTGACAATGTCGAAATTCCCGCTGACTGCCTGATCGGCACTGAAGGTGAGGGCTGGGCGCAGGTGAATGCGGAACTTGCCTATGAACGCAGTGGTCCGGAGCGCTATCTGAGTGCCAATGCCTTATTCAGTGAGCTTAGCAGAGTCGCTGACAGCAGCAATGAACACCATTGTGTACAGATTGGTCGCCTGGTTGCTTCTTGTGTCACGCTGCGACAAATGTCGCTGGGCCTGGCGGGAATGCTGACCCGCGGCGAGAACCCGGCACTGCCGGCATCGCTGGTTAAAGATCAGGGCGCGCTGCTGGAGCAGTCTATCGCGCAGCATGCTCATGATCTGTTTGGCGCCGATGCCCTGGATAGCAGCACTTATCTGGGCCAACTGATGCAGAGTGCAGTCCAGGTACAGCCGAGCTTTTCTTTACGTGGCGGCACCCGCGAAATACTGCGCGGCATGATTGCGCGCGGGCTGGGACTGCGATGATTGCCGACATCGCCAGTCGCCTGTTTCAGGACCTTATCAACAGAGACCTGCTCGAAGCGGTTGAGGCTGGTCAGTGGCCAGTTGAACTGTGGCAGGCAGTTAATGCAATGGGGCTACCCGACGTGCTGCTGCTTGATCCTGAGGACAATCCCTGGCAGCAATGCTATGAGATTCTCAGGGAGGCTGGCCGTTATGCCCTGCCCCTTCCGCTTGCCGAAACCATACTGATGCGTCATTGCCTGCAGTTGTTCAATGCAGATGACACTACGCAAACGCAACTGCAGACTCCAGCTACAATAATGACCATACCGCAGGCTTGCAGCCCTTTGAGTGCATCAACTCTTCGATACCAGAATGGCCGACTCAGCGGTGAATGGCGTCAGGTAGCCTTTGCGAGGTTCTGCGAATTTGCGCTGGTCGAGTTCCCGCTTGAGTCAGGAACTGCCACAGGTCTGATCAGCCTTTACAGCGCTGCCGGTTCTGCTGAGCACGTTAATAATAAGTCCGGCACGATAGACATTCGTGAACAGGAGACCATCTGCGGGGAGGCCCGCGACACCGTAACACTGCATGAGGTTGAAGTGCGAATTCTGCATCAATCAGTTGACTCTGTGCTGCTGCCAGCGCTGGCCTGGATGCGGGCAGTCATGATCAGCGGCGCAGTTCAGGAAGTTCTGGACATGTCAGTCCGATATGCCAGTGAACGCAGCCAGTTTGGCAAAGCGATTGGAAAGTTTCAGGCGATTCAACATGCACTCGCACAATTAGCGGGTGAGGCAGCCTGTGCGACCATGGCGGCGCAGGCAGCCATTAATTCAGCGGGTTTATCGGAAGAAATCTTTGCGCCTGCCTGCGCCAAAATTCGCTGTGGTGAGGCCAGCGGCAAAGCTGCCGCGATTGCGCATCAGGTTCATGGTGCTATCGGTTTCACCCGTGAGCACCAGCTGCATTTTCTTAGCCGCCGATTATGGAGCTGGCGGGCAGAATACGGTGATGAACGATACTGGTCGGAACTGCTCGGCAGGCAGGCCATTAAAGCCGCTCAGTCCAGGCAGGGCCTGTGGCCGTGGCTGAGCGCTTGAGCCTTTAAAACCAGGTATCTTTCATAGCGAGCGTGGTGGTATCCAGACTATCGAGCAGATCGAGCATGGGCGCAACTTTTGGCAATTCCCATTTGAAGAAAAAGCGCCCTGCCTGCATTTTTCCCTGATAAAAATCCTCGTCTTTTCCCGCTGCAGCCAGCATCTGCTCCAGCCAGATCCATGCGATCACGATATGCCCGGTCGCTTCCAGATACACAGAAGAGTTAGCCAGCGTAATCTCAACAGCAGGGGCCGAATGCAATCTGGCGGTAACCGCTGCAAAGCGCTGAAGACTTTGTTCCAGGCTTTGTGCTGAATCAGTACATTCCAGGTTCTGTTGCGCTGCAACTGTCGCAATGGTATTGCGCATGGTATCGATCAATAAGCGCAGCCCCGCGCCCCCCTGCATACGGACTTTGCGACCCAGCAGGTCCAGACCTTGAATGCCATGCGTGCCTTCGTGAATTGGATTAAGCCGATTGTCCCGATAAAATTGCTCAACATTGTAATCCCGCGTGTAACCGTACCCGCCATGCACCTGTATCGCCAGGTTATTAGCCTCCAGACACCACTGCGATGGCCAGCTTTTGGCTATTGGCGTCAGCATATCGAGCAACAGCGTGGCATGCTTGCGTTCAACCTCGGTGCCGGTTTTCTCGTCATCCACCAGACGAGCACAATACAGATTCAATGCCAGGGCACCTTCCACATAAGCTTTCTGGCTAAGCAACATGCGCTTAACATCGGCATGTTCAATAATCGGCACCTGCGCCGACTGCGGATCCTTCGCGGCTGGCAGACGGCCCTGAGGCCGCGTGCGGGCATAGTCCAATGCATGCAGATAACCGGTATAGCCCAGTGCAGTAGCGCCAAGTCCCACGCCAATGCGTGCCTCATTCATCATATGAAACATATAGTCGAGGCCTTTGTGCGGCTCTCCTACCAGGTAGGCCATTGCGCCAGGCCGATCAGCCGGGGTAAAGTTGCCTTCACCAAAATTTAATAAAGTGTTAGTCGTGCCCCGGTAACCCATCTTGTGGTTTAAACCGGCGATTGACACATCATTGCGCTCGGCCAGTGAACCATCTTCATTCACTAAGAATTTCGGCACAATAAATAAAGAGATACCCTTAACGCCTGGCGGTCCGCCAGGGATCTTTGCCAGCACCAGATGCACAATGTTATCAGCAAGCTCGTGCTCACCACCGGAGATCCACATTTTGTTGCCGAACACACGATAGCTGCCATCATTCTGTGCTTCGGCGCGGGTGCGGATATCAGTGAGTGATGAACCAGCCTGTGGTTCGGACAGACACATGGTGCCAAAGAAACGACCGGCCATGATTGGCCTGACCCAGGTCTCTATCTGGGTAGCGCTGCCATAGGCCAGCAACAGATTAGCATTACCAATACTCAAAAATGGATAAGCTGCAGTGCCAACATTGGCGCCTAAAAACCATGCAAAACAGGCCTTTTCAACCAGTGTAGGCAACTGCATACCACCAAGATCATAATCCTGACCAGCCGCCACCAGTCCGGCCTCAGCAAAGATGTCGAGTGCCGCTTTCACCTCAGGAATGATATGAACTTTTTCGCCATCGAAGTGCGGCTCATTGGCATCACTTTTTTTGTTATGAGTCGCGAAATGTTCGGTCGAGATCTGCTCACACAGATCCAGCACGGCAGTAAAAGTCTCACGCGAATGATCTGCAAAGCGCGGACGCTCAAGCAGATCTTCAGCGTTCAGCCATTCATAGAGCAGAAACTCCAGATCGCGACGCGAGAGAATCAATGAGGACATTCAGTCAACTCCCAATCAGAACGGACTCACGCCAATCAGTGCTTTATGCAGGAACATTGCAAACAGCGCCCAGGAAATAATGCCAAGCACCACAACCTGCACGTCCGCCATTACACGTCCGCCAGTGCGCTGTACACCTGTCAGCCGATCGCGACGACGTGATACTGCAAAGTTCGCAATAGCCCAGACCAGAAAGCTGCCAAACAGGATCAGGTCAGCCAGGGTGCCATTTGCCATTAAATGAGCGAAGGCCCAGATTTTAACAGCCAGCAGCATGGGATGACCGAGCTTTGCACGAATATTGGACCCCGGAAAATAGGCAGCAACCAGCAATACAAACGCCGGAACTGTCAGCAGCGCGGCCAGATGACGGGTCCATGTCGGACTTGACCATAACCAGACCGGATCCATGCGGGCAGCACCATAACCCCAGACGATCAGCACCAGGCCCAGTAAAGAGATTCCGGCAACAATGCCCTTCCATGCGCCACCACCCAGTTTCTCGATCTGCGTTGCACGCCATCCGTCGGCAAAAATGCGTACTGAATGCACGCCTAAAAATAGTAAAACACCCAGCACCAGCATAATCATAGAAAATCCCTTAGCCGCGCGATTGGATATCCGCAGCAATTCTTTGTACATCATCAAGCACTCTGAGCAGATTCCCACTCCACAGTGCGGCTATTTGTTCTTCTGTATAAGCCCGACGAACCAGCTCGAGCGTTACATTGAAAGTTTCCGAAGCATCATTCCAGCCAGTAACCCCACCACCACCATCAAAATCTGAACTGATTCCAACATGCTCAATACCGATCAGATTCACCATATAGTCAATATGATCAACAAAATCCATCACATCAACCGGCGCGGCCACCTGATCAACTTCGCTGGCAATACGAGGCGCTGCCAGCAGATTGATCTCTGCCATTCTGCTGTCATAGGCAGCGCGCGCAGCTTCATCAAGTTCGCGCAGCGCAGGCGCATCTAATAGTGCGTAACCCAGAGATTCCGCGATGCTGGTCTGCACACGCAACAAGGCTTCGCGATTCAGCCTGTGTTTATCTCCATTCACATAGCCTCGAAATGCCACCGCCTGCACAACCCCACCATTAGCTTGAACCGCCATCAACTCTTCATCATTCAAATTGCGGCTGTGATTATATAAGCCACGAGCGGAAGAATGTGATGCAATCACAGGTGCCACTGATAACTCAATGGTTTGCATATTGGCAGCAGTCGAAGGATGCGAGATATCAATCATGATGCCCCAGCGGTTCATCTCCACTATCGCCTGTCTGCCCAGCTCACTCAACCCATTGTGCAGCCACACACCATCGGTTTCGCCGGTATTGGAATCAGCGAACTGGCTGTGGCCATTATGCGCCAGCGACATATAACGGCCGCCAAGCTCATGAAACTTTTTTACATTCGCAATATCAAGTCCAAGGGGATAGGCATTCTCGATGCCGATCATCGCCACTTTTTTGCCATCAGCAGTAATTCGCCGCACGTCCTCTGAACTGTAAGCCAGTTCGATAGTGCCAGGGGCTATTTCTTTACTGAGACGGTCAATCGCGCTGAATTTATCCATCGCATTGGCATAAGCCGCAGCATAACCGTCCTCTGTCAGCTCACCCTGCCCGGTATAAACAATGAACCATGCCACATCCAGCCCACCCTGCTGCATCATTGGCAGCGTGACCTGAGTATCAAGATCCATCGTGTAATTGTTATCGAGGGTGAAATTAGCGGTATTGATGTCCGCATGCGTATCCAGCGTGATTACTCGCTCATGAATTCCTCGCGCCCGCGCTGTCAGCGCTGCTTCAGTTTCCATCTGCGGAGCAGCGCTTAGCGGCGCTTGCTCTGTTGGAGCAACTGGCTGTTCTGGTGCTGGTTCGGAGCAGGACAGCAGGGCTGTCGAAAGCAAAATAACGCCCGTCAACGCACGCGCATGGTTAAACCGTCGCAAGGGCAACTGTGACATGGTAAGTCGAGGAAAAATAAACATGATACAGCCTCACAACAGGTTAAGTTTCTGGATAGCGCTCATAGTCGTCGATAGATATGAGATAAAAAAATAGTGCAGAGTCTGAGAATACCTCCGGCTCTGCATGACGTTGACTCGCGGCTTATCGGCGCTGATCAGGCAGTTTATAACCGTCTGCATCAAGCTTCGCACGCACCACTTTCTTGTCCATTTTGCCAGTAGAAGTCAATGGAATCGCATCAACAAACAAGACATCGTCTGGCAACTGCCATTTAGCGAATTTGCTTTCACAGTGCTTTACCACCTGCTCCATGCTCAGTTCGGCACCGGGCTTTCTAATAACCAGTGCTACCGGGCGCTCATCCCAGCGTGGATGCGGATGCGCAACAACGCAGGCCTGAGCGACCCCTGACATCGCAACAATATGATTTTCCAGATCGACCGATGAAATCCATTCCCCGCCAGATTTGATCAAATCCTTGGAGCGGTCGGTAATTATAATGTAGCCCTCTGAGTCAATACGGGCCACGTCGCCTGTTATCAGCCAGCCATCATGGAATTTCTCAGGCTGTGGATCATTGAAGTACTCTGAGCAGATCCATGGGCCACGGATCAACAACTCACCGAAGGCAACGCCATCATGTGGCAGTGGATTCCATTCATCATCGAAAATTTCAATTTCCAACCCAGGAATCGGCAATCCGGCTTTCGCCTGATTAGCGGCACGTTCGGCATCAGTCATGGTCAGGTGTTTGAGCTTGCTGGCACGACGGCTGATGGTGGCCAGCGGACTGGTTTCGGTCATGCCCCAGCCCTGCACCATTTCTATGCCCAGTTCATCCCAGAACCAGCCAATCAATGAGGGGGGTGGTGCAGAACCGCCACAGGTCAGGCGGGTCAGTTTCGAGAAATTGTATTTACCCGGAGAGGCTTCCATTAATCCGCGTACGCCTTGCCAGATGGTAGGCACACCGGCAGAAATAGTGACTTCCTCATCCATAATCAATTGCGCCAGCCGGTCAGGCACCATAAAGCGATGCGGGAATACCTGTTTCATACCCAGCATGTTTGCGACCCATGGCAGGCCCCAGGCATTGGCATGGAACATCGGCACGATTTCGCAGACAGTGTCGGTAGCTGACAGCCCCATTACATCAGTCATCGCAATGCTGATGGTGTGCAGGTAGTTAGCACGGTGGGTGTACATTACGCCCTTCGGCTTGCCAGTGGTACCGCTGGTATAACACAGACCGAGTGCAGAATTTTCATCTATTTCCGGCCACTGATAACGCTGCGGTTTGCCGGCGATGAAATCTTCGTAGTCTATGGTATTGGGCAGAGTTGTTGACCAGTTTTCAAAGCCCGGTTCGACCGCAACAATGATTTTTTCGACAGATGGCATGCGCCCGGCCAGTTCCTGCAGCTTAGGCAGCAGGTCAGCGTCGACGATAATGATCCGGTCCTGAGCATGATTAACAATATATTCCAGGTCTACATCAGAGAGCCGGATATTTAAGGTATGCAACACTGCCCCCATACACGAAACCGCGTGGTAAGCCTCCAGATGACGGGATCCATTCCACATAAAGGTAGCAACGCGGTCTCCCACTTTGATGCCGGCATCTTTCAGGGCATGTGCGAGTTGATGGGCCCGGTCGCGAGTCACTGCCAGGGTCTGGCTGCGAACGCCATCGGCGGTGGCAGTTACTACTTCAGCATCCGGCTGGAACTGAGCGCCACGCTCCATCAAGCGGTGCATCAACAACGGGGTTCTTTGCATGGTCATAAACGGTACTCCTGGCGATAGCCGAAACGGGTATTGCGCCCGTCAAATAAATATAATTGTTTTAAGGAAGCCAAAGACTAAGCTACCTTTTACGCGAATTCAACAAGTTATGAATTGGAAATCGGATTCTTATGTCATGATGAAAATCCCTCTAACCTGGGCATGCACTGGTTCTACTTTTCCGTTTCTTGTGGTAATTCTGTGTTTTAACCATTAAACATTTATCAATAATCCAGGGGACAAGATGAAAAACAACACCATAAAGCATCTGCTGATTATTCTGACCGTACTCCTTATTGCAGCGCTGGTCGCTGTTGCCGGCGGTCAGGGCAGCATCACCGTGGCGGGCTGGCCCCTGTTCGCACTTTGTGCAGTATTGGCCTTTGTAATTCAGTGGCTGGCATTCATACCCGCGTGGAAAGCTCAGACTGAAAAATTTTACGATCTCACCGGCAGTCTCACCTTTATATCGCTAACCCTGGTAGCGCTGCTGCTCAGTCCTGAGCCGGATGCCCGCAGTCTGCTGCTGGCCTTGCTGGTATTGGTATGGGCGATACGCCTGGGTTCTTTCCTGTTTCTGCGCATCCGCAAAGAAGGCTCTGATGGGCGTTTTGACGAGATCAAGCCAGTCTTTACCCGCTTCCTGCTCACCTGGACACTACAAGGATTATGGGTTTTTCTAACCCTGTCTGCGGCACTGCTCGTAATCACCGCGAGCGCACGAGTGCCTTTGGAATTCTTTGCATTTGCGGGTCTGCTGGTCTGGCTTACTGGCTTTAGCCTGGAAGTAATCGCTGACGCTCAGAAGCGCCGCTTTCGTAATGATCCTGCCAATGCCGGGAGATTCATCAATACCGGCTTATGGGCCTGGTCGCGTCACCCCAATTATTTCGGCGAAATTCTGCTCTGGTTAGGGGTAACTCTGATCGCGGTGCCCGTGCTTTCCGGCTGGCAATGGGTAATAATTATCTCCCCGGTATTCGTCACCTTACTGCTTACCCGGGTAAGTGGTATTCCCATGCTGGAAGCACGCGCTGCGAAGCGCTGGGGAAACGATCCGGAATATCAGCTGTATCTGGCCACGACGTCGCGTTTGGTGCCGCTTCCACCTGGTCGCTCTGCCAGCCAGCCTTGACCTGACGCTCGCTATTTGAACCATACTCTACAGGCAGGATTTCATGACTGACTCATGGGTTACCCCTTATCGAACACTGTTAATCAGCACGGTATTACTGGCCGCACTTGCTTCCTGCGGGGACACCGCCAGACTCACCGTGGCCGAGGGCAGTGGACCTGCTCCGGCATTACCGGCCCCCAGCAGCACCCTGATACCGACCATTCATATTGCCCCACCCGCCGAATGGCCTGAAGGCCAGCTTCCAGTGTCAGCACCAGGCACGCGGGTTAATGTGTTTGCTGACAACCTGGATCATCCCCGCTGGCTGTATGTGCTGCCAAATGGAGATGTCCTGGTTGCGGAGACAAATGCGCCCCCTAATGGCATGGGCGGTTTCAAAGGCTGGGCAATGGGCATTATTATGTCCAGAACTGGCGCCGCCGTGCCAAGCGCCAATCGAATCACCTTATTACGTGATACGAATGGTGATGGCGTCGCGGATTTCAGATCTGTTTTTCTGGATAAGCTGTACTCTCCTTTTGGCATGGCGCTGGTCGATGATCAGTTTTATGTCGCCAACGCCGATGCACTGATGGTATTCCCTTATCAAAGCGGACAGACCAGTATTAACGCAGATGGAACCATGCTGACCGATCTGCGGCGCGGTACCATAAACCACCATTGGACTAAAAACCTGCTGGCCAGTGCAGACGGCTCCCGGCTTTATCTGGCGATAGGTTCGAACAGCAATATTGCTGAAAATGGCCTTGAAGAGGAACAGGATCGCGCAGCTATCTGGGAAATTGACCGGCTGACCGGTGACCACCGAATTTTTGCCTCCGGCCTTCGTAATCCCGTGGGTATGGCCTGGGAACCCACAACCGGCGCACTGTGGACTTCGGTAAATGAACGTGATGAATACGGCAGCGATCTGGTACCCGACTATATGACCTCGGTGCAGGACGGCGGATTTTACGGCTGGCCGTTCAGCTATTATGGCGACAATGTGGACGAGCGTGTTAAGCCTCAGCGCCCGGACCTGGTTGCGCTGGCCCTCGTGCCAGACTATGCACTGGGGCCACATACCGCCTCACTGGGTTTAACCTGGGTTGGGGATGCCAATCTGCCACAGAACCTGAACAACGGCATGGTGGTTGGTCAACATGGTTCCTGGAACCGTGATCCTTTCAGTGGCTATCGGGTAATATTTATCCCATTCACCAATGGTCAGCCCAACGGTATGCCAATAGAAGTATTGACCGGTTTTCTGGATGAGGACGTCTCCTATGGCAGACCGGTAGGAGTAACGATTGATCAACAAGGCGCGTTGCTGGTTGCCGATGACACCGGCAACACCATCTGGCGCGTAGTCAACGAATAGTCAGCGACTGAAAAACAGTCAATGAATAACGAAATTTACCATCGTCACTGAATAAGCAGCTTAACGAAAACTGTCATTGATCGACTGCAGTGTTCTGTTCCCAGGACACAGCACTTCCTCACCCAATGAGGCCAGCGGTTTGTTCACGGTATTCAGAATATCGTGCAGATCGCTGGGGTCAGTATCCACATACAACAAGCCAGTAAGAATCTCCCCCCTTTCTTCTGCATCTTTTATGGCGCGCAATGCAATCCGTCGCGAGCCCGGATCAAAGCCCTGTTTGACTTTTTGCAGACGAATAACCGAACCATCATGCAGGGTAACGTCCTGGCTGCTGCCATGGTCGTAATCCGTGGTAATTTCCTGTTCCATTGGCACAAAATCAATCGTCGAAGTTGCGTCACAATGTTCACGGACGAAGTCATAGCTCTTCTTTGAACCCGCGTTATTATTGAAAGTTACACAAGGTGACAAGATATCGATAAACGCAAATCCGCGATGTGATATGGCGGCCTTTATCAGTGGCACTAATTGCGTCTTATCCCCAGAAAAACTTCGTGCAACAAAAGTCGCGCCAAGCTGCAGCGCCAGGTTGACCAGATCAATCGGTGCAAACGGATTAACCGACCCCGCCTTGTTCTTTGAATCAATATCCGTGGTAGCAGAGTTCTGCCCTTTAGTCAGACCATAGCAACCGTTATTCTCGGTGATATAGAGCATATTGAGATTACGGCGAACCACATGAGCAAATTGTCCGAGACCGATTGATGCAGTGTCACCATCGCCCGATACCCCAAGGTAAATCAAATCGCGATTAGCCAGATTCGCGCCGGTGGTGATTGATGGCATACGCCCGTGCACAGAATTAAAACCGTGTGACTGACCTAGAAAATAAGTCGGCGTCTTTGAAGAACAACCGATTCCGGACAGTTTGGCAATACGATGCGGTTCAATCGACAACTCAAAACAAGCCTGAATTATCGCCGCACTGATCGAATCGTGACCGCAGCCCGCACAAAGTGTTGAAATGGATCCTTCATAATCCTTTTCGGTAAATCCGATACGGTTAATCGGAGCATTGGGGTGACGAAAATTTGGACGTAGATATGTCATGATCTGCCTCCGGCAACTTTGCGTGGGCTGTCGCCTGTCTGTGCTGCGAGCACCGTGTTTATCTTGTTCAGCAGGGTAGTTGCAGTCAAGGGCATACCATCGTAATTCAGTACGGGAATCAGCTTCGCTGGATCAATCTCCAGTTCATTCACCAGCAAACTGCGCATCTGCGCATCGCGATTCTGCTCGACCATAAAAATCTGCCGATGAGCAGCGATATAAGCAGCAACCTGATCGTTAAACGGAAATGATTTCAGGCGCATCGCATCCACTGCCCGACCCTGTTCTGCCAATGCGTCCATCGCTTCCTGCACTGCATAGTTGCTGGTGCCAAAAAAGATGATGCCATGTTCTGCTTTTTCTCCATCCAGATTACAAGGCCAGAATTCCGGCTGCGGGACTACTTGTTTTGCCGTAGCAAATTTCACCAATAGTCGATCCATATTTTCTGCGTATTTGGAACCGTCTTCCGTGTACACGGCATAAGGATCTCGCGACGTACCACGGGTAAAGAACGCACCCATTTTTGGATGGGCGCCAGGATAAGTGCGGTAACAGATGCCATCACCGTCCACATCCAGATAGCGGCCAAAGCGTTCACCACGGGCAGCGAGGGCATCAAGTCCACCAGCATCGAGTACCTTGCCGCGATCATAACGGCGCCTGTCCTCCCATTCAAAGGGCTCAGAGATATGATCGTTCATACCCAGGTCAAGATCAGACATAACGATAACCGGAGTCTGCAAACGCTCGGCCAGATCAAATGCCAGGGCAGTAAAATCAAAACACTCTTTCGGAGTAGCCGGAAACAGCAACACGTGTTTGGTATCGCCATGCGAGGCATAGGCGCAGGCAAGGATATCTGATTGCTGGGTGCGGGTTGGCATGCCGGTTGAGGGTCCGGTGCGCTGCACATCAATCAGCACCACCGGAACTTCTGCAAAATAGGCCAGACCGAGAAATTCGCTCATCAAAGAAATACCGGGACCACTGGTGGCAGTGAAAGCACGCGCACCGTTCCAGTTCGCGCCAATCACCATGCCGATAGCTGATAATTCGTCTTCAGCCTGCACTACTGCAAAAGTTTTCTTACCCGTGCCGGCATCAATTCGCAGGCGATTCGCATATTTCTCAAACGCTTCCACTACCGAGGTTGACGGGGTAATCGGATACCATGCTGCTACTGTTGCGCCAGCGTACACTGCACCCAGACCTGCCGCATCATTGCCGCCAGCGAGCAAGCGCTTACCGATCAGATTGCGGCGCTGAACACGAATCGGTAACGGGCAGCTGAAATGCTTGCTGGCATACTGATGTCCCAGTTCCAGCGCATGTATATTGGCAGTAATCAATTTTTCTTTGCCGTTGAACTGATCCGATACCAGGCCGGCCAACACGTCAAACTCAATGCTTAACAAGGCCGACAATGCACCTACGTAGATTATATTTTTGAATAATTGCCGTTGCCGTGGATCCTGGTATTCCTGCAGACAGATCTGTGTCAGCGGAATCGGCAGATAGTTTATATCGTCACGAAACAGCCGCAAGTCCAGAGGTTTAGTTGAGTCATACAGGAAATATCCACCACTGACCACCTCCTTCACATCGTTGAGCATACTTTGCGGATTAACTGCAACCATCAGGTCAACATCGCCCCTGCGTGCCAGGTAGCCTTTTTCACTGATACGCACTTCAAACCAGGTCGGCAGACCCTGAATATTTGAGGGGAAGATATTTTTAGGACTGACCGGTAATCCCATTCTGAATATTGCCTTAGCAAACATCTGATTGGCACTGGCTGATCCAGTGCCGTTAACATTAGCAAATTTGACGACCAGTTCATTCAAGGAGGCTACTTCTGACATGATGATCCTGCGTGTGAAACCTTATAGAGAAATTTCTGCATATCCCAGGCAGCGGTTGGACAGCGCTCGGCGCAAAGCCCGCAGTGCAGGCAGACATTTTCATCCTTAGCCATGATTCTACCAGTGCTCAGGAGCGCAGAAACATACAAGGGCTGATCAGTATTGAGCGCTGGCATGGTAAGGCTATCGCGCAACTGCGGTTCGTCCGCGTTTTTAATAATGGTCAGACAATCAGTCGGGCAGATGTCGACGCAGGCATCACATTCGATGCAGAGCTTCTCGCTGAATACCGTCTGCACATCGCAGTTAAGACAACGTTGAGCCTCAGCCATTGCCAGCTTGAAATCAAAGCCCAGTTCCACTTCTACTTTCCGATCCGCCAGTGCCTTATCCGTTGCTATCAAAGGCATGATACGCCTGTCGTCGTCACTGATCGGGCTGTCATAACTCCATTCATGCACGCCCATTTTTTGACTGAGCAAAGTGACACCCGGAGCTGGTCTGTTTTTTATTGATTTGCCCTGGCAATAAGCATCAATGGAAACTGCTGCCTGATGTGCCTGGGCCACCGCGGTAATGATGTTTTCGGGACCAAATGCAGCATCGCCGCCCACGAATACTTTCTTATGCGTACTGGCATAGGTTTCACGATCAACCACCAGCATGCCCCAGCGATCAAAATCGATACCAATATTACGTTCAATCCACGGAAAACTGTTTTCCTGGCCGACTGCAACCAGCACATCATCGCATTCAAAAATCACTGGAGGCTCACCGGTTGACACCAGTGCACGGTGTCCATCAGCATCAAACCTGGCTTCAACTTTGTCAAAAGCCATCGCCACTAAACGGCCATTTTCGCTGATAAACTCAAGCGGTACATGATTGTTATAAATCGGTATGCCTTCATGCCCGGCATCCTCAATTTCCCAGGCGGAGGCCTTCATGTTTTCACGTGGACTGCGCACCACGACCTTAACGTCCTCGCCACCCATGCGTCTGGCGGTGCGACAACAATCCATTGCGGTATTTCCGCCGCCCAGCACCAACACTCGTTTACCGATCTTCGTAATATGTTCAAACGCCACACTGGACAGCCAGTTCACCCCGATATGCACATGCGCAGCGGCCTGCTCCAGGCCGGGCAATTGCAGTTCTCTGCCTTTGGGAGCGCCAGTACCAACAAATACCGCATCATAGTGTTCAGCCAGCAGCGCTTTCATACTCTCCACACGCTGACCAAAGCGCTGTTCAACCTGGTCACGCAGAATAAATCCAATTTCTTCGTCGAGGACGGAAGCAGGCAAGCGAAAACTGGGAATCTGACTGCGCATCATGCCACCGGCGATACCCTGCTCATCGTAAAGGACAATTTCATATCCCAGCGGTAGTAGATCGCGGGCAACCGTTAACGAGGCTGGTCCGGCTCCAATCAGTGCAATGCGTTTACCATTCTTACGTTTGGGGATCTTTGGCAGGCGTTCGGCAATACCCTGTTTATTATCAGCGGCAAAGCGTTTGAGCCTGCAAATAGCCACAGGCTCCTCACCATCACCGAGACGGCCGCGGCGGCAGGCTGGCTCGCAAGGACGATCGCAGGTACGGCCGAGCACACCCGGAAACACATTGGATTCCCAGTTGAGCATATAAGCGTCGTTGTAACGACCAGCGGCAATCAAGCGGATGTATTCAGGAACGGGGGTATGAGCTGGGCAGGCATGCTGACAGTCCACAACCCGGTGATAGTATTCGGGATCTGCAATCAGGGTTGGTTCCACAATAGCTCGCTATTCTGGTGCCGGGAAATGATCCCGGATCAACTGCTTCGGTTGATACTAATCCAAAGTTTCCTGCGCTGACAATTGTTATTTGTGAACACGGCTCTGCTAGAATCACCCCCTCTTGAAATGGAGAGTGGCATGGGCAACATCAACAACAACACGATACGTCTGACCGAGTACAGCCATGGTGCTGGCTGCGGTTGCAAAATATCACCGGCAGTGCTTGATGAGATTCTATCCGTGGGTCAGGCCGGCCCTGAGTTTGCGCAATTATGGGTCGGCAATGCCAGCCGTGACGATGCTGCAGTATTCGGTCTCGGCGATGTTGATGGAAAGCCCAGCGATACCGGCATCGTCAGCACCACAGATTTCTTCATGCCAATCGTCGATGATCCCTTTGATTTTGGTCGTATCGCTGCCACCAATGCCATCAGCGATATTTATGCGATGGGCGCAACCCCGTTGATGTCGATCGCCATCCTTGGCTGGCCGATCAATGTACTGCCAGCCGCAGTCGCCGGTCAGGTGATAGCAGGCGCACGTCAGGTCTGCACAGCAGCGGGTATGCCACTGGCTGGCGGTCATTCCATTGATGCGCCTGAACCCATTTTCGGACTCGCAGTAACCGGTCGGGTAAGTCGTCAGCACCTAAAGCCCAATAATACCGCCCGTGCAGGTGCCCTGCTCTATCTGAGCAAGCCACTGGGCATTGGTATTCTGACCACTGCCGAGAAACAGAAAAAACTGCGGCCCCAGGACAGCGGCGTGGCACGGGATCTGATGTGTCAGTTGAACAGCATCGGCATGCACTTTGCTACCCTGGGGGGTGTTCAGGCGATGACCGATGTGACTGGTTTTGGCCTACTCGGGCATCTCACAGAAATGGCGGAGGGTTCAGGCATCAAAGCCAGAATCCGCTACAGTTGTGTGCCCAGACTGGAAAGCGCGGATTATTATTTGCAGGCAGGCTGCGTACCTGGAGGTACTGGTCGCAACTTTGCCAGCTATAAGCACAAGCTGGCAGCAATGCCCGAAGCCTGGCGCCTGCTGCTTTGTGACCCGCAAACCAGTGGTGGCTTACTGGTCGCTGTCGACCCGGAAACTGAAGAGCAATTTGTGCAAATGGCTGAGCAACACAATCAATTCGTGCAACTCATCGGGGAATGTGTCGCGGCCGACGACGGTCCCTGCGTCGAAGTAGAAGCATGAGCAGCGCCATAATGCCAAAAGACACAGCAGATTATCGCAGCCTGTTTTTGAACGATACACCTCTGCTCGACGTTCGCGCACCGATTGAATTCAGTAAAGGTGCTTTTCCTAGCGCACAGAATTGGCCCTTACTGAATGACATTGAACGTCAGCGCATCGGTACCTGCTATCAACAGCATGGCCAGCAGGCGGCGATCAAAATGGGCCATGAACTGGTGCGCAATGAGGTTAAAGCGGCGAGACTGGAGACCTGGCAGAGGTTTACGAAGAAATATCCAGAAGGCTATCTTTACTGCTTTCGTGGTGGTCTGCGTTCACAGATCGCGCAGCAATGGCTGGCGGATTCCGGCATTGAATATTTCCGCATCACGGGTGGCTACAAAGCCATGCGGCGTTATCTGATTGCTACGCTGGAGGAGGCAATCGTTCAGTGCTCTCTCACCGTGGTCGCTGGCATGACGGGAACCGGCAAAACTGAAGTCATCCTCGCTCTTGATGACGCCCTCGATCTTGAAGACTGTGCCCACCATCGCGGGTCCAGCTTTGGTCGCCACGCCATCGCTCAGCCCTCACAAATCGATTTTGAAAACCGATTGGCGATTGCTGCACTCAAAGTGCGTGCTAAAGGCCATATCGATTTGACCGTAGAGGATGAGGGTCGCCTGATAGGCCGCTGCTTTGTGCCACCGAGCCTGCAAAAAGCCATCAAAGCTGCTCCCCTGGTCTGGCTTGAAGATAGCTTTGAGGGGCGCGTCACTCGAATTCTGAACGATTACGTCGTGAACATGCTGGTCGAGTACAGACAGTTATACCCACACAATCTGGAGCAGGCATTTATCGCTTTTGCTGAATATCTGCGTGACAGCCTGAGCAGAATCAGGAAGCGCCTGGGTGGTGAACGTTTCGCAGAACTTATGGGACTGCTGGACATGGCGCTTATTGAACAGCAACGCAGCCAGGCGATTGATGCGCATCGACTTTGGATTGCCGGTCTGCTCAAGGATTACTATGACCCTATGTATAACTACCAGCGCGGCAATGCCTCCAGGCAGATTCTGTTTCGAGGCGAACAACAGGCAGTTATTGAGTTTTTGTCACTGCGAAGTCGCGCCACTCAGCTTTCCAGATGAATCTGGCAGCGCCTCCCGCTCCTCAGGCGCGAGTGGCTCAATATGGGTGACCGCAATAACGCCGACAGACTGCAAAGCCAGTTCCAGTTCATCGGCTAGTTCATGGGCACGCACCACCGACCACTCACCAGGCACACGCATCTCCAGCGTTGCAAAACGGGTCGTCCCGGCAGCCCGGGTGCGCAGATTTGCGCAGCGACAGCCTTTGCTCGAAAATTGCATGAGCACTGCTTCTATCTGTTCAATCTGCTCAGCCTCAAGGGCTTTATCCATTAAGCCACCGGCAGAACTTAAGAGCAGACCCCAGCCCTGATAGAGAATGTGCAACGCGACAGCGATTGCCACCAGCGGATCAAACCAGTAAAGACCGCTGACTGCCGCCAGTCCAACCCCTGCGATGACGCCCACAGATGTCCATACATCTGTCATCAGATGGCGTCCGTCCGCTTCCAGCGCGGGTGAATTGTTATCCCGCCCGACTCTGAGCAGAATTCTGGCGACCAGCAGATTAAAAACCCCTGCCAGTAACGAGAGCAGACTGCCGATTCCAATCGCCTGCAGACCGATTGGGTTAAGCAGGCGGTTGATGGCTGCAATTAAAATAGCCAGCGCCGCAATGAATATCATGCCGCCTTCAAAAGCGGCTGAAAAATACTCCGCTTTACCATGACCGAAGGGATGCCCTTCATCGGCAGGCCGCATCGCATAGCTCACCATAACCACAGCAAAACCGGCACCCGCCAGATTTACCAGCGATTCCATGGCATCCGATAGAAAACCCACAGACCCGGTGAGATACCATCCCATGGTTTTCAGTGCCATGGTCAATAAGGCAACCGCAATGGAAATAAGCAGGGCTTTGCGCGGCGTTAATGATTGCAGCATGTTTTCCCTGATTTCAACAATAGAGCCACTGGTCAACTAAACAGGATGAAATTCTCCAATGCTATCAGGTAGACTCGCAGTGGTGTTTGCTAACCTTATCACCAGTTATTGGTATACGCATGATTGAAAACGCAGAAATACTGGTTGGTCAGATCCAGACTGCGCGCATCGCACGTCTGCGACAGATTCTGCGGGTGCTGCATCTGACCTTCATTATAATGATACTGATCAATATCCCACAGGCGGATATTCCAATGCTGGCGACCCTGGCGTTAACCGCGGCAGCCCTTTCATTTGCATACATCCCATTGAATCGCGGCAATGTAGATAAGACCGCCGGAATTATTATTCTTGTTATTGGTATCTGTCTGAGTCTGGTGATGTGGCAGGGTTCCGGCCTGCGCTCATCGGCTATGCTGGCCTATCCGGGCCTGCTGATGTTCACCGTGATCATCGGCAATCGGCGACTGTTCATGATTACCTATCTCACCATGGTGCTGGTAATGGTTTCCGTAGTGGCGGCTACACTGCTGGGCTGGCGCACAGGCCCCGAGGTGCCGACCACCCTGTTGGGCCTGATCGAATTTCTGCTGGTGGTAAGTTCGATAACCTACGTGATTAGTCTGCTCGCGACAGATCTGTTTAAAATACTCAGGAATATGGAAAGCGAGGTGCAGCAGGTAAAGAAATCTCATACCCATATCCAGCACATGGCTGATCACGATAACCTGACCGGGCTGCCTAACCGCAGGCTGGCGGATCGACGCTTTGAACTGGCACTGGAAAGCAGTATGCAGAAGCTTCCACTCCACTGAATCAGCAGGCTCGCGCTTATAGCGTTGAGTAACAGTTAACATCCAGGCAGTCCTTAAATCAGCCCTCACCGGGCAACTTAAGGCCAACCTTAAAGTAAAACAGAAAGGGTATCGATATGAATAAACGTCAAATTGGACTGGCTGTCTGGATAATTTTGAGTTGCATAGCCTGCCTGCCCGCGCACGCTGATGAGCAATCACTGCACGCTATTGCTGCAGCAGCCTCAGCAGAAAGGATTCAGCGTGATATTGAAACTCTGGCCAATTTTGGAACACGTCATTCCCTGTCTGACACCGAATCAGAAACGCGCGGCATCGGCGCCGCAAGACGCTGGATGAAAGCGGAGTTTGAACGTATCTCGGCTGACTGCGGTGGCTGTCTGGAAGTTTTTTATGTCAGCGACACCGTTTCTGGCACAGCCCGGGTTCCGGACCCGGTTGAAATTGTTAATGTGCTTGCCATTCAACGCGGTACCCAGGACCCCAATCGCTTTGCGTTGATGAGCGGCGATATCGACAGCCGCATCAGTGACATCATGAATTTTACCGATGATTCACCTGGCGCCAATGATAATGCCTCTGGTCTGGCTGGCGTACTGGAAGCCGCCCGACTGCTTTCTCAGTACCAATTCTCTGGCTCAATTATTTACACAGGCCTGTCAGGAGAAGAACAGGGTCTCAATGGTGGCGCCATTCTGGCAGCTCATGCATTAAAGAATGAATGGCATATTCAGGCCGTGTTAAACAATGACATGATCGGCAACATCCGCGGCATCAATGGTGTGATTGATAACACGACAGCGCGGGTATTTTCGGAAGGCACCCGCTATACAGAAACTGAAGACGAAGCCAGGCAGCGACGCTTCCAGGGTGGCGAAATCGATTCAGCATCGCGCAACCTGGCGCGATATATCGATGATCTTGCTGATCGCTATATTCCTAACCTCGATGTCATGATGGTCTACCGGCTCGATCGTTTTGGACGCGGTGGTCATCATCGTCCCTTCAATGAAGTCGGCTTTCCGGCAGTGCGTATTATGGAAACCAACGAAAATTATAACTGGCAGCATCAGGATATTCGGGAAGAGAATGGCATCGCTTACGGTGATGTTATCGAACACGTGGATTTTGATTATGCCGCCAAACTGACAGCGTTGAATGCAGTCACTCTTGCCTCGTTGGCCTGGGCACCCGCACCGCCGGAGAACGTCGAAATCAGTGGCCAGGTGAGTCCGAATACCACGCTGAGCTGGGATAAGGTGCCAGCTGCGTCGGCTTACCGGATACATTGGCGACTGACGACCGATGCGCAATGGACATACTTCCGCACAGTTGGCGATGTGAACGAATTCACCTTGCAAAACGTGGTGATTGATAATTATTTCTTTGGTGTATCCAGCGTTTCGGAAACTGGCGTGCAAAGTCCCGTGGTATTCCCTGGGCCGACCGGTGCGTTTTCTCTCTGAAATCCAGCAGTTAAATCCGCCTCTGTCTGAACGGCGGATGCAGCTGGCCGACTCGATTAGTAGAATGCCTTTGTGGCGAGCAGATCAGGAACGTGCTAAAAGTCGTAAAGAATTTGATCGGTTTTGACGGCTTCGACTTACAGCCAGGCGCGATTGATCAGTTGTAGAAATCATTTAACAGGAATAAAACATGAAAGCCCCTCTCAGCTTGATAATCAGCGCCCTGCTGACCCTTACCTGGATTTTCAGTGCCCATGCACAGCCGCAGACCGAGCAATTACATCTGGATGCAGTCACCCGCATCCGGGATGAAGGCTTGAACCGCTCGCAGATCATGAACACAGTTACCCATATCACGGACAACATTGGTCCGCGCCTGAGTGGTTCACCCTCTCTGCTTGAGGCAAATGAGTGGACCCGAGATCAGTTTGCAGAAATGGGATTGAACGCCCGTCTGGAAGGGTTTGATTTCGGCAAAGGCTGGACCTTTGATCACGTCTCTGTGCACATGACGACACCGCGCAATATTCCACTGCTTGCCTATCCGCGGGCATGGACACCAGGCACTAACGGACTGGTGCGCGGCATCGTGGAACGCGTTACCCTGGCCAAAGATGCGGATCTGGAAAAGCATCGCGGCAAACTGGCAGGTAAAATTCTACTGATGGACTCCTCACGCAAAGTAGCTGAGGGCGGCACCATGGTGCAGCGCCATGACGACCATTCTCTGGCAGGCGTTGTTGACTTTCCGATTCCTTCAGAACGCACACCAGCACAGGGTATGAATGCGGTTGAACGTTTCCTGTTCCGCGAAAAACTGCATGCCTGGCTGGTCGAGGAAGGTGTTGTTGCAACGCTCTATATCAGCTCCTGGGATTACGGGATTATCCGCCTGGGTGCTGGTGCTGCGCATGAAGCTGACGCTCACCCAGGAGTACCCTCCTTACAAATGGGAGCTGAACACTATAATCTGCTGACCCGCCTGGTCGCCGATGATCAGGACGTTGAACTGGAAATACGCGTCGATGCACAATTCCACGAAAGCGATCTGCAGGCCTATAACACCATTGCGGATTTCCCTGGCCGTGGACCGCTGGCAAATGAGATTGTTATGGCTGGCGCGCATCTGGATTCCTGGCATGCCGGGGCAGGTGCAACCGATAATGCCTCAGGTGTCTCGGTAGTGATGGAAGCCCTGCGGATTCTCAAAACCATTGGCGTGGAGCCACGACGCACTATTCGAGCGGCACTGTGGACCGGTGAAGAACAAGGCCTGCTCGGGTCGCGTGCTTATGTAGAGCGTCACATAGCTACCCGCCCCGCCGCTACTGATGAAGAACAATTATCGGTACCAGAGCGCATTCGCGACCTTACCTGGCCTGTTCAACCGCTGCCCGGTCATGCGCAGCATATTGCCTACTTTAATTTTGATAATGGTACCGGCAAAATTCGTGGCGTACATGCCCAGCAAAATGTGGCCAGCAAGCCGGTATTCGAAGCCTGGCTGTATCCGCTGCATGATCTTGGTGCCGATACTGTAGCGCTGCGCAGCGTCGGCTCAACTGATCACATACCCTTCGACCGTGTTGGCATTCCAGGTTTCCAGTTCATTCAGGACCGATTGGATTATTCAACCCGCACTCATCACTCGCATCTGGATACGCTGGATTACATTCGTCGCGAAGAACTGATGCAGGCTGCTGTTGTAATGGCGACTTTTTTGTATCATGCAGCAATGCGCGATGAACCCTTTCCCAGGAAGCCAGTCCCACAGGAACCGCCTGCAGATCCGGCCGATGAGAAAGCAAAGGAAGCCGAGAAAGAACTCAATGATGAGACACAGCCGGTAACGCAATAACAACAGTGACAGAGGAATAATTAGAATGCGCATTAACACCTTGTTTCGGTTTCTCGTGTCAGTGCTTGCTCTGATCGCTCTGCTGAGTTGCTCACCGTCTCCTTCCTCGACCCCAACCTCCGCTTCTGCTTTAGATTCCAGTGCTGCAGTAGCGCAATCCGAGCAACAGCGCCTGCACAGCATCGCAGAACGGGTAACCATTATCCGCGATGACTTTGGCGTACCGCATATCTACGCGCCAACCGATGCCGAGGCAGTGTTCGGCCTGCTCTATGCACAGGCTGAAGATGATTTCCCCCGGGTCGAGCGCAACTACATCTGGGCAATCGGGCGTCTGGCCGAAGTCGAAGGAGAAACGGCGCTTTACAGCGATTTGCGTGCACGCCTGTATATGACTGAAGAGGAGGCTCGGGCTGCTTACGATGCCGCGCCGGACTGGCTGCAGAAACTCTGTGACGCGTTCGCGGATGGGCTGAATTATTATCTGTCAAGCAATCCCCAGGTCACGCCGCTACTGTTGTCCCGTTTCGAGCCCTGGATGCCCTTCTACTTCTTTGAAGGCTCTATCGGCGGCGATATTGAACAGATTCCGCTGCGCGGTATTGAAGCCTTTTATTCCCAGACAACTGAGCTGCTGGACAAAGTACCGGTGGCTTCAGCGTTCGGCACCAACAACATTATTGCCAGCAATGAACCCGCGCCGCTGACCGAAACAATCTTCGCAGAACCCGCTGGCTCTAATGGAATTGCTTTGGATGGTTCGCGCACTGCCTCAGGTAATGCCATGCTGCTGATCAATCCACACACCAGTTTCTTCTTTCGTGGCGAAGCCCATATGGTGAGTGAAGAAGGGTTGAATGCCTACGGCGCCGTCACCTGGGGGCAGTTCTTTATCTACCAGGGTTTTAATGAAACCACCGGCTGGATGCATATGACCACGCAAGCAGACTTCATTGATGAATTTGTTCAGGAAGTGGTGAGCGATCAGGGACAATTGCATTACCGCTATGGCGATGAATTGCGACCTTTGGAAGTGTCAGAAGTCACACTCAGTTACCGGGATGGCGATGGCATGGCACAGCGCAGTTTTCCAAGCTATCGGACCCATCATGGTCCGGTCACCCATTTACACGATGACAAATGGACAGTCACCCGCATTAACTGGAATCCAGTGGATGCACTGCGGCAATCCTATCTGCGCATGAAGACGGCAAATTATGCGGAGTTCCGCGAAATGATGGAGATCCGTACCAACTCTTCCAATAACACCATGTTTGCCGATGCTGAAGGCAATATTGCCTACTTCCATGGCAACTTCATTCCTCAGCGCGACACCCAGTTTGATTATTCGCAGCCAGTCGATGGCAGTAATCCAGCTACTGACTGGCAGGGTGCGCATCCGTTGGATGAAACTATTAATCTGCTGAATCCAGCAACTGGCTGGATTCAGAACACCAACTCAACCCCATTCACCGCAGCCGATGAATACAGTCCGAAGCCCGCTGACTATCCGGCTTATATGGCGCCTGACGATGAAAATTTCCGCGCCGTACACGCGGTTTCCCTGCTGCGCGAAGCCACACAGATCACGCTTGATTCGTTCCTTGATCTGGCCTACGACCCTTATCTGCCAGGTTTTGAAAAATTGATTGCAGGGCTGGTGAATGCATGGGATGAGTCGCCGGCTGCCTGGCCGCAATTACAGCAGGCCATCGCAATATTGCGAGACTGGGACCTGCGCACCCGCGCCGATTCTGTTGCGATGACACTGGCGCATTTCTACGGCATGAACGCTGCGCAGGGCATAACAGTGCCGAGTGGCATGAGCCAGATGGAACAGATTAACTGGATCGGTACCGACAGCGCGGCAGAGGATCGCCTGCGAGTATTCGATGAAACGCTTGAACAACTCACCTCCTCGTTTGGAAAATGGGATACAACTTGGGGAGAAGTTAATCGATTCCAGCGCATCAATGGCGCTATCGATCATCAATACGATGATAATGCCTCCAGCCTGCCGGTGGCAATGGCCTCAGCCAGATGGGGCGCGCTGGCCTCCTTTGGAGCACGGGCTTATCCTGGCACGCAAAAGATATATGGCTCTTCGGGAAACAGTTTCATTGCCGTGGTAGAGTTTGGCGAAAAAGTGCGGGCGAAGACCATGCTGGCTGGTGGACAAAGTTCTGACTCTGAGTCTCCGCATTTTGATGATCAGGCCCAGCGCTATGTTGACCGGGAGTTCAAAGAGGCTGCATTTTATCGTGAGGATGTAGATCGCCGAGCACAACGCAGCTATGCGCCAGGAAATTAATCAGCCAGGAGAACGTCCTTGAAGCGATGGCGACACAACTACCTGAATTCCGTTCCATTTCTGTTCGCCCTCAGCGGCCTGATTTTTCATGCATCCCAACTGCTGGCTCAACACTCAGATCCCTCCGCTCGCAATGAGTTCGACCAGCCCAATATGCAGGGATTCTGGAGCTTTGCCTCGGTTACGCCCTTACAGCGCCCGGAAAGCCAGGCTGATAAAGAGTTCATGACCAGGCAGGAAGCCACTGAATTTGAACAGGGTATTGTCAGCGCCCGTGAAGCACGCTTTGAACGCGAACCTGACGGTCTCGACATTGGTTATAACGATTTCTGGGACGAGTGGGGTGATGGCGTCGGCGATAACCTGCGCACCTCAATTATCGTCAGCCCCGCCAATGGCCGCATTCCGCCGTTAAGCGCTGGAGCCGTTCTGCAGCGCAGTTCCGCCAGCGATGACGCGCTCAGCGAACGTCCTGCGCGCTTTTTGTTAGGCGGCATCAGTAAAGATGGCCCTGAGGATCGCGGCCTGTCCGAACGCTGCCTGATCGGCTTCAACACCGGTCCGCCGATGCTGCCGAGCAAGTACAACAACAATATGCAGTTTCTGCAATTTAAAGATCATGTGCTGATAGTCACTGAAATGATCCATGAGGCACGTATTATTCCATTAGACGGCCGCCCGCACCTGGACCCGGTACTCAAACAGTGGATGGGTGATGCGCGCGGACACTGGGAGGACGACACCCTGGTGGTGCACACCCGCAACTTCACTGACCAGACTGCCAGCCTGTCACAGCCTTATGCGGCCTGGGGTACAGCCAAAGACATGCAGCTTGTGGAACGCTTCAGCTTAAATGCCAACGGCTCATTAATTTACGAATTTACCATTAACGATCCGGCAACTTTTGTCGAACCCATCAAAGGGATTCTGCACATGCGCCGTTCACCCGATCGTATTTATGAGTACGCCTGTCACGAAGGCAATTACTCCTTGTCAAATATTTTGCGTGCAGCGCGGTAAATGCACGATCAGTTATAAACCAGATTCCTTATCACCGCATAAAAATCGCTGACACCGCGCCGGAATGCAGCCTCTCCGACCTGCTCGTCATTGCCATGTACACCGGTGTGCTCACCTTCATCGGTAATAACAGGATTAAAACCGTAGCTGATGATGCCAAGATCACGGGTAAAGTGACTGTCAGTAAAACCTGTGCTTACCGATGGCAGCACACGCGAACCTGGATGCAGTTCAGCCGTGACATTTTCAATAGCGCGGAACAGACGCGAATCCGTCGTCGAAATTGCTGGCGTGAAGGCCATCAGAGTCTCAATCTCCACGCCTGCTGGCGCAAGCAATTCAGTCAGCTCCGCGACAAACTGCTCAGCAGGTTTATCCGGCAGGATGCGGCAATCCACTTCCGCCCATGCCTCCGGTGCCACCACATTAATTTTGCTGGAGCCTTGCAACCGCGTCATTGAGCAGGTGTCTCTGCTCAATGCATGATGACCGGGGCGATCAGCGTGCAGCCTGTTCATGAACTCCCTATCCTCGATAGCCTTGCTCATATCCGCATAAGCAGGCGCCCAATCCGGTCCCGCAGACAGTGCCAGCCCTTCAAAATAGGAGGCCACCGGTGGAATAATGCGTGGCGGGAAGGGGTTTTCCATCATCAGATGCAATGCATGCACAATCCTGCTTACTGAACTGGTGGTTCTGGGCGCGGAGCCGTGGCCGGGTACATCAACAGCTGTCAGGCGCAACCACACAGGCACTTTCTGAGTAACCTCCACACCAAAAACAATCTCATCCAGATCACGACTGCCGCCGCCCCCTTCATTGAGCAGGATACCTGCACCGGCAAATATCTCTGGTCGATTATTAATCAACCAGCCGACACCAAATTCCCCACCGGCTTCCTCATCCGCACTGGCCAGAAAAACCACATCACGGTTCAGCGCTGCACCGGAACGATGCAGGCTTAGAAACGCCGCCAACTGCATGATGCCAAGACCTTTCATATCACGGGAGCCGCGGCCCAGAATGTAGCCATCACGGATATCGCCTGAGAGCGGATCAATCGTCCAGTACTCTTTATCTGCCGGCACCACATCGGTGTGTTGCAGTAAAATCAGCCCAGGCTCATTACCTCCCTTGATCCTTGCCCAGATGTTGCCGCGCCCCGGCGCGCTTTCGGCCGTCTCATACTCAATACCTTCGGCCTCAAATATTTTTGAATAAAACTCGACCGCACGATATTCATTGCCGGGTGGATTAACTGTGTCGATGCGGATCAGTTGCTGCAGCCAGGCAACGGCTTCGTCCTCAATGCTTTGTCTGTTCTGGGCATGGATCTGGCTGGTAAAAACCGCTGCAAGCAATAATGCGATCAGAGCAGAGTATTTTTTCAGCATCAATGGATTCCTCAAGGTGGTAGTTTGTTCTTATCACATTATCGGAAGGATTTAATTCAATCAACCGGCTTGTGAATCAAAAGTGAAGGTCGGCTACAAGTTGCCATAGAGCTATTCAGGCCCTCCATAAATTATTTCACAGCTGCCCCATTATTTGCGGGGTTACGATCGATCAATTGCTCCGCATCGCAAATGCAATCGACCAACGGCATAATGTCTTGTGCAAATTGTTCAAGATGTTATGTTACGTATGCGCACCATCTTGAACAGATGACTGGATCACTAATAAAAAAACTGGCTCGTTCAACCAGACCTCAATGGATTCTGCTATGACTTCTTTGAAAAACCTCCCTCTACTTGGTTTGCTGATCGGCTTATTGTCAAATTCACTTATTGCTCAGGAAAATTTTACAGCGAATGGCATAGCCGATGACCGTCCCGATGCCATTGCATTAACAGGAGCCTCGATCTATCTGCCTGGCGGAGAATGGCTGGTCAACGGCACTGTTCTTATGCAGCAAGGAAAAATTGTTGACATTATTGCCGGCACGGATGTGCCAGCCGACTATTTCCCCATCGATATGAGCCGCCGCTATATTTATCCTGGGCTGATCGACATCAACACCAGTTATGGACTTCCCGAGCCGGAAAAGACGACCCGCAGCAGCGGTGCTGAAAACCTGTTTTCTTCCGGTAGGGCTTTGAATGTCAATGATGCAATTCGTGCACATTACCGAGCCAGCCTGGAGTTCACTCCCGCTGAGAAGCAACGCGAAGAATTGCGCAAACTTGGGTTCTCCAGCGTTTTGAGTGTGCGTGCTGACGGTATTGCCAGAGGCACCTCCGCCCTGGTAACGCTTGGCAATGAAAACGCCAATGAATCGATACTGGTGCCCGATGCGGCTGCTCATTATTCCCTTGATAAAGGCAGTTCCACTCAGCAGATGCCAGTGTCCCTGATGGGCTCGGTAGCACTGCTCAGACAGACTTATCTGGATGCCGAATGGTTTGCCAGCCAGAACCCAAGACCATTTACCGACGAATCGCTGGAAGGCTTGATTCGCAGCCAGTCATTGCCACAGATCATGGAAGTGAACAACTGGCATCAGGTATTGACGGTGGACCGTGTCGGCAAAGAATTCCAACAGCAATACATCATAAAAACCACTAATGATGCCTATCAACAGGCACCCTTACTGGCGGCAAGCGGCGCTGCACTGATCGTTCCCGTGGACTTCCCGGAAGCGCCCAAAGTGGACGATGCTCTTGATTCAGACGACATATCACTGGCGGAATTAAAGCACTGGGAACTCGCCCCATTTAATCTGCGGATGTTGCATGAGCAGGGAATCACCTTTGCGCTTACCGCCACGGGCAATAAGTCTTTCTGGAAAAATCTGCGCACGGCAGTGAATCAAGGCCTGCCTTCAGACGCAGCCATCGCAGCGCTCACCTCAGTACCGGCAAAAATGCTTGGCGTGGAATCGCAGTTAGGACAACTGATACCTGGCGCACTTGCCAACCTGGTGATCAGTTCAGGACCTTTATTTGATAAGGATTCCCGTCTGCTTGAAAACTGGATTCACGGCCAGCGGTTTGTTCTTGAATCAGATTTTGACGAACGACGTGGTCGCTATGAACTGACCGTCGATGGCCGCACCTGGAATATTCAACTTGATTTTCAGAATGGCATTCCGAAAGCTGAACATGTCGCTGGCTCAGAGCAGACCGGTGAAATTCAAGTTGATTTAAGTGACAACCTGATCAGTCTGAACTTCACCCCTGCAGGCGCTGTCGGTCCGGTCCGTCTGAATGGCTGGCCCACTGATAATGGCTGGCAGGGAAGCGGTCAGGATGCAGCAGGCACTTATGTCGCTTGGCAACTTGAGCTTGCAGGCGCTCTGCTGGATGAGGACAGTACCGACACTGGCGACACGCAGCTCAGTTCCACTGAAATGCCTGGCAAGGTGATTTACCCATTCACCGCTTATGGCAGCGAAACTGCGCCAGAAAGACGCGATATGGTAATTCGCAATGCCACAGTTTGGACTAATGAAGACGAGGGTACGCTGGTCACCGATGTATTGGTGATGGGAGGCAAGATTAGCGCTGTCGGACCCGGACTGACTGCACGCAACGTGCTGGAGATTGATGGTACAGGCAAGCACCTGACTCCTGGAATCATCGACGAACACACCCATATTGGAGTGTTCGCTATCAATGAGACTGCCACCAACTCCAGCATGGTAAGAATGCGCGATGTGATTAATTCCGAGAACGTCGACATTTATCGCAATCTGGCAGGCGGTGTGGTTGCCGCTCAAATACTGCATGGATCGGCAAACCCGATAGGTGGCCAGTCTGCGTTGATCAAAATGCGCTGGGGCCAACCACCGGAAGGGTTGTTGATTCAAGACGCAGATAAATTTATAAAATTCGCTCTCGGTGAAAATGTAAAACGAAGCGCAAATCCTGCCTCTATTCGATACCCACAGACGCGCATGGGTGTGGAACAGGTGTTCGTCAATGCATTCACTGAAGCCCAGGGATACGGCAAACGCTGGGACGAATATAACCGACTGTCCAGCAATGCTCGACGCACGGCGATAAAACCGCGCCGCGATCTGGTTCATGAAGCCATGCTCGAAATCTTAAACAGCGACCGCTACGTCACCAGTCACTCCTATGTGCAGTCGGAAATTAATATGCTGATGCATGTGGCAGAAAGTTTCGATTTCAATATTAATACCTTCACCCACATTCTTGAGGGTTACAAAGTTGCTGACAAGATGGCAAAGCATGGTGCCGGTGGCTCCACTTTCGCAGACTGGTGGGCATTCAAATGGGAAGTGCGCTATGCCATCCCTTATAACGCCGCCCTGATGCTGCAGGCAGGTGTCGTGGTTGCGATTAATTCAGACGATGCCGAAATGTCCAGGCGGCTTAATCAGGAGGCCGCTAAAACTGTTAAGTACGGTGGCGTCAGCGAACAAGATGCACTCAAAATGATTACCTTAAATCCGGCTAAACTGCTGCATCTGGATGATCGCATGGGCAGTGTACGCGCAGGTAAAGATGCAGATCTGGTGTTATGGTCCGATCACCCTCTTTCTATCTACGCACGCGCTGAGACCACTTGGGTTGATGGGATTCCTTTTTATGATATGGCACGGGATCAACAACTGCGACAACAGATAAGCGATGAACGCGCACGGATAATAGCTGCCATAAACAGTAAACCTGCTGACACTGATAAGAACAAAACGGATGAAACAGGAGTAGCACAATGAAAACTATTACAGCTTACATCGTCCTGATCTTATTGACGCTCAGTTATCCGATCGCCTACGCCATTGTGCCAGGCCCAGCTGTTGAACAAAGCGAACCCATAGCAATCATCGGCGCCACTATCCATATCGGTGACGGCACCATCATCAACGACGGTGTTCTTACCTTTGCTAAAGGAGTTATCACGGCAGTGGGCACCGCGAATGAGAACATTGATCTGTTGAACCACCGGATCATTGATCTGCAGGGCCAGCACCTCTATCCCGGTTTTATTCTGCCCAATACGGTAATGGGTCTGCTGGAAGTTGCGAATCTCCGTGCCACCGACGATGTGACTGAAGAAGGCGATATCAACGCCAGCGTTCGCGCTGCAATCGCCTATAACACGGATTCTGAAATCATCCCGACCCAGCGCTTCAACGGAATTTTAACAGCCCAGATCACACCGCGCGGCGGTCTTATCTCAGGCCTGTCCACCGTAGTGAAACTCGATGGTTGGAACTGGGAAGATGCGGTACTGAAAACTGATGATGGCATGCATATGCACTGGCCCACGTTCACCAGCATGAAGCGCGATGAAATCAGCGGGAGAATGGAAAAGGTGGAAAATGCATACTATACCGCTCAAACCCAGTTGCTTCATTCTTTGTTCCAGAATTCACTTTCCTATAATGGCAGCACTGTGAATCTGAATCTTGCCGCCATGCAAGGATTGTTTACCGGCGATATTAAACTGTTCATTCATGCTGACCAGGCTAAAGAGATTATCAGCAGCATCCGTTTTGCACGCGCTTACGGCGTGCGTGAGATTGTGCTGGTAGGCGGCAGAGATGCGCTGAAGGTTAAGGATCTGCTGCTGACAGAATCGATTCCAGTGGTTTATCAGGCCGTACATGCGCTGCCAGACATGGAATGGCACGATATCGATCTACCCTTTAAAACTCCGGCTTTGCTGCATGAAGCAGGCATTAAGGTTGGTATCAGCACTGGATTGGCTGATCTTGGCTCACAGCGCAACCTCCCCTTCTTTGCCGGCACTGCCGCAGCTTACGGCTTGGACAGGGAGACTGCCCTGTCGATGGTCACTCGCAATAATGCTGAGATTCTAGGGGTTGATGACCGAGTAGGCACTCTGGAGGCCGGCAAAGATGCCACGCTTTTTACCTCGCTCGGTGATGCGCTCGATATGCGCACCAGTCAGGTTCAGCAGGTCTTCATCCAAGGTCGGGAAGTTGACTTGTATGGCACTCAGCAGGAGCTGTATGAACGATTTTATGAAAAATATTCGGATCCGCGATTGGAGTAATTCAAAATGCGTAAGCTCATTAAGTTTTCCTGGTTGATAGCTGCGATCTGTTCGCCAATGCTTGCCGCTCAAACCCCTTTGGGAATCAATCCGGTGATGACGGGACGTGGTCAGACTGAGGCGCTGCAGATTCACCAACAGATTTATCAGGCCACCGGTTTTGGCAATACGCTGATGGTTACCACCCCCGAAGGCAACGTCATTATCGATACCTCGCTGGCTGCCACGGCTCCCGCTCACCGGGCTTTGCTGAAGGCGGTCAGTGATGCTCCGGTGCGTTATATTATTCTGACTCACGCCCATGGTGATCACACCGGCGGCATCGATTTATGGCGTGAGCCGGACACCCAGATAATAGCCCAGCAAAATCACGAGGAGTTTGTGCACACGGAACGTCGCCTGGTCGGTCTGTTTGCCCGGCGCAATGCCGCGCAGTTCCCTGCCCTTGGCGGAGCACCGCTGCCAGCTGAGAGCCCCTTACTGCAGGAAGTGGAAAACTATGGTGGCAATATCAGGCCCACTATTCAGTTCGGCAAGGAATACCAGTTCAGCCTGGGTGGCTTAACCTTTCAGATCTACCACACGCCCGGCGAAACCTATGATCATCTGTCTGTGTGGATTCCGGAGCTGAAGGTGGCGTTTATCGGTGACAATTTCTACGGATCCTTTCCGAATATCTACACACTACGAGGCACCAAACCCCGCTGGGCGCTTGATTATGTGAGCTCCCTGGACTTTATTATGGAACTGCAGCCGGAAACAATCATTCCGAGCCATGGTGAACCGATTCATGGTAATAGCGCGATAAACACCGCGATGAGCCGCTATCGCGATGCAATACTTTATGTCCATGACCAGACCGTGCTCGGCATGAATCAGGGCAAAAGCGTTCATACCCTGATGCAGGAGATTAAACTGCCCGCTGATATGGCAGTGGGTGAAGGTTATGGCACGCTGGCCTGGACGGTCCGCGGAATTTATGAAGGCTACGTCGGCTGGTTCGATGAAAATCCGGCGACCATGTATCCGATACCAGTGGATGATGCCTATCCGGAACTGGTAGCGATGGCTGGTGGAGCTGAGCCGGTGGCTATGCAAGCACGCGAACTGCTGGCGCAGGACAACGTCATGCGGGCTCTGCATCTGGTCGATATTGCATTGAGTGCGGAACCGGGTAATACAGCGGCATTGCAGGTCCGCCTGGATGCGTTGAACACGCTGCTGGCACGCTCGGAGAATTCAAACGAAGCCGGTTGGCTGAACTTTGGTATTCGGGAGACGCAACATCGTCTGGAAAATTCGCGCTGATACTGAAGCGCTGTTGTTGCTAATACCGATGCGGTGATTTAGCGCCCGTATTGCTGACCCATCGATAAAAATCACGTTGCAGGCTGGCCACCCCGCCAGGGTAGGAGCGCGCCAGCCATGCGCGCTGATCGACATGGGCACAATAGTTGTCGGCTTTTTCCTGCAGAAGATCCGCCATTGCTCTGCGACCCTGTGAGGAATCCATTAAAAAATATACCAGGCTCCAGCCCAGCGCATAATGCGTCGATTGATTACTGTCGTACCAGCGTTCTCCATCCATTGTAAGCAGATCAGTAAATCGAAGCGGGTAACCCTTATCAATCGCCTGCCGGGCCAGCGCCAGGTAACCTTCATTGGCCATCACATTGCCGTACTGCCCACCGATCTGCAGAGTTTCGAAATATACCGCGAGACCCTCGTTCAGCCAAAGTGGTGTATTCACACCCAGCATTCCCGCTACGATCACATGAACAGCTTCATGCCTGAGCACACCCAGTGTCTGTTCATCATCAGGATATTGAAACGTTACTGCCTCATTATTTCGAGTTGAATAATGACCGCCGGCTGCAGCCAAACGGGCGCCGCCTGAATTCAGGGCATAGTCGCGATAATCTTTCTGTTGTTCAAAAACTCTGGCATTAAGCTCTACCTGACGAAGCCTCTCCTCCCCCAGCAAGCCGCTCAGCACCTGAAAAATCCGGGTGGTACTGCTTTGCAGTTGTGCCTTTAACCAGGGCACCTGGCGCTGACCAACAAGGTTGACACTCAGCAGAAAGTATTCCTTTTGCTCAGAGCGCTGTGCTGTATAAAGTTTCGTATCGACACCCCTGGGTGACCGGTCGCTGAAACTTGAGTTGCCGCTGGCGTCGGTCCAGCGGTAAACAGGAGCTGCTAAAACCGAGCTGACTGCTCGCGAAGGCAGAACCGTGCAGCTTTTGGCTGGAATTAATTCATGATTTTCCGGGCTGCGGGGAAGAACTGTTTGTTTAACGGGTTGTTGAGCAGATACAAATTCTTGTCCATGGGTATCGACCCATTGCGCAGTCAGCACGGGTTCAGTTTCTGCTGGACGTTCTCGATGATCGCGCAGGCTGACAACAAAATCACGAAATGCCAGCGCTTGCTGCACATTGGGGTGATCCATGAAATACTTGAATCCAATGACCCAGGCAGTAAACAAGACAAAAAATGAGAGGGCAATCAGTTGCTTCATCACGGCTGCTGTCACTATGAATTCAGTGTTTTATAGCACAGCAGCCGCAACCAAAAATAAAACTGAGTCACATAAACGAAGAAACGTGAGTATTGTTTTAAAGCTGGTTCACAGGTCCATAGGTCGGCGCGTAAGGCGCCCCATCAGCCTCGGCTCTGCGCGCACCGGCCAGAATACCTGGCATGGCGTAATTACCTTCATGGCAGGCATATTCGTAAATCTTATCCGTGGTGCTGGTCATCGGCAGTTCCCCGCTCCAAGGCTGCGAGAAATTTCCCCGATCGGTAACTGTAAACTGATACAGAATTACCTCATCGCTAACGCGGGTAAAGTGCTCGGTAACATGCATGCCAGTCGAGCCAAAGAAGCGATGGGTCAATGAGGATCGCAGCCCTTCCTGCGGATGAAAGTTAGTCGTTTCAACGACCAGAGTGTCGCCCTCATAATGTCCGACGGAATCTCCCATCCACTGATTGTGCGCTGGACTCTGGAATTCTTTGTTGAGCCGGATAATGCGGGCATCGTGATTCATTTCCGCCAGCAACATGACATAGTCTTCATTCTGGACTATCTGAGTATTATTGTTGTAAGCCACGGGCAGCTTAGGAGGCCCGGCAGTGGAACCAAAGCCCAGCACACAGCGCTCGCCTGGTGGTCTGGCTTCAGGTCCATCATAGGTTTCCCGTATTGCCATATCCGCGATCAGATTAGCGCGCCCAGCCTCGCTCCAGGGCAGCTTGCCATCAGCGGGATCAACCACCAGTGAGGAGCGTATCTCGCCATTCACTACTGCCAGGCGATTACCCGGATCCATCCAGAAATTGTTATATCCACCGACATTAACACCGGGACGGGGAGCCTCACGCTCAGGATCGCTGGCGGCGTTACTGGCTTCATTGCGTGCATCGACCATCGCTTCAAACTGAGTGGCCTCTTCGGATGAGATCACCAGACGGCCGTTGTAGCGATCGGGACGCTCCAGCACTGTCTGGGTTGCCACGCTCCAGGTTCCCTGCAGATCAGGCGTTCCCCATTCAGTACGGGGCACTGTAAAACCATTCTGATTCTGTGCAGTGGCCAGCGACGACAGCGTTAGTACTGGCAGGCACGCAGCAAGAAACAGTGCGTGAGTGGCGATTCGGATGGGACGCATGCAGGGCCTCCTTCGATGGTTATTCTTATATAGACTCTATCAACGACGTTATCACAATTGCAGAGGGTTCAGAAGCCTGGGAAATTATCCTTGTCGCGTTAATGACCCTCTTGTTGCGAGATACGGGTATCATTGACCCGTCTTTTGCAAAACAGGCAGATTTAATGAGCTCTATCAAAATTCGACAGACCCGTAAAAGTGACATTCCCGCGCTTATAGCCTTACAAGAGCGCATCTACCCTGCGATCCCACCCTGGAGCAAAGTCAATCTGCTCGATCAGCTTGAAGCATTTCCGCAGGGGCAGATTATTGCCGAGGGTGCTCAGGGGCTGGTCGGCTGCGCCAGCTCCATCATGGTGATGTGGGATGACTGGGAAGAACCGCACAGCTGGAATGAGATCACCAGCTCAGGCACTTTTGATAACCATAACCCGCAGGGGCGGACGTTGTATGGTGTTGAAGTATTTGTAGATCCGCAGTGTCAGGGTCAGGGTGTCGGGCATTTGCTGTACGAAGGCCGTCGCAATCTGTGCCGGGCGATGAACCTGAAACGTATTATTGCCTGCGGTCGCCTGCCTGGCTACCACGAATATGCGAATGAGATGAGCGTTGAGCTGTACGCCCAGAAAGTGGTCTGGGGCGACATCGTCGACCCGGTGCTGAGCTTCCAGATTCACGAAGGTTTAAGCTACTGCGGCGTTATGCCGGACTACATTCCGGAAGATGATGAGTCCTGCGGTCATGCTTCACTGATTGTGTGGCTGAACTCTGATTATTGTCGGGATGACCCGGTCACAATTCTGGATGATATTGTGCTGTGATCTCTCCCGATCAGGCTCATTCAGGTAATGTACAGCCGGGTAGTCTATGATGGTTGCAGCACTTCGGGTGCAAACGATAATTTCCCGCCTCAGATCAAAAATCGAGAAAGACTATGAAATCAATTACTACGAAAATCAAATACGCAGTGGCACTGTTCACTGTATGTGCGTTTACGGTCGGCCCTGCGCTGGCACAACGTCAGGACACTGATCGCCGACAGGACGCAAATCATCGCTTTGACGATAAACAGCGCACCGTTGTTCAAAATTACTACCGGGAAGATTCTAAGGCGCGTTCGGGTCGCTGCCCGCCGGGACTGGCTAAGAAGCAGAATGGCTGTATGCCACCAGGACAGGCTAAAAAATGGGAAATGGGCAAACAGTTGCCGCGCGATGTGACTTATTACACGGTGCCAAAAGCAATCTCACAACAGCTTGGTCTAGCACCTGACGGTTACAAGTACGTGCGTGTTGCGTCGGATATCTTGATGATTACTCAGAGTGCTGGAGTGGTGGTTGATGCAATCTTTGGGCAGCAGGGCTGGTAGTTCTGTTTGGATTAGCTTGTCGGGCTCATTCCCGACAAGCTGTTTGATAAGCACGACTGTTAAAAATCCATCTTAATTCCTTAATACGCCAGAAAGGCTAAAGGGTCTGAACGCAGTCGCACTCAGACCCTTTAGCCAATTTTCTCTCTTGCTTTCTGTGCTGTTTAAGTCGCCGGTTTAACCACTGTGGCGCTGTCCAGTGCAACCATAGTCTGTGCTAATGCTCGGCCTGACAAAGACGAGCCGGTCTGCATGGTGATAGCAGTTTGCGACAGAATATTGCCTTCAAAATGCGCGCCAGCCTCAATGAGCACCTGTCCAGCGACCTGCCAGAAAATGTTTTTGGCCTGTGCACCGCCCGCAAGGGTGATTCGCTTGTTGGCACTGATGCTCAAGTCGCCAGCAATCTGAAAGATCCATACATCGTTGGCACCGCCAGAGATGGCAAGGTCACCTGGAATTGTTACTGAAGAGCCCCAGTTGTAGAGACCAGCCTCCAGTGTTGCACCCCCTATATTGCCGGCGGCCAGGTTAAGAAAGTCAGGCGTTGGACGGCCGGCAGCGTCGGTGTAGGCAGTTTGCATATCCAGTACTGCAATAGTCAGGTTGGAATTCGTTGGAGGCGTCATATCGGCGCCGTAAAGTGAGCCGATCACCTGCGTAGTAGTTGCCGATACCGTCCCAACCAGGGTCAATGAAAAACCTGTCAGGAATGAAGTGGCGGCTGGGCTGACTCCTACATCGCCGTAAATGGCTGACGCTGGGACGGTTGAAACGGCTGTTTTAGCCAGAATCGCAAAATTTGCAGATGAACCGAGCAACACCGCCGCAGGCCCCATCGTCACCGAATCTGCAGTAATGGTATAGACCTGTGCGTACTTGGCGTTGTTCACCATATCACTCTCGCTCAAGCCGTAGCCTATGAAGAGTTTCGCGCCTATATAACTGGAAAAATTTGTGTCCTTGACCAGCACTGCTGACCCACTATAGAGATTGGTAGTCGCATAAACCGGAACTGAGCCAGTGCTATTATCAACCCATCCTTGAGGCGTCAAGAAGTACCAATTATTCTCGAAATTGAAGCCCACATAGTAGTTGCCTGGGCGACCCAGGTCGGCATCGGCAACAGCAACCGAAACCGTCAGGGTCAGGTTATTGGTGGTTCCAACTGCGACAGCGGAGAAACTCGGTGTCGGCGCCGCTTGTGCAGACCCTGTAAGCGCTGCCACCAGGAACACTGGCAGCAAGGCGAACCATGTCTTGTGTTTTATAAGATTCAGGAAGTTTTTCATGTGTAACTCCAATTGCAGCTGTGATTTGAAAGAAGTGCAGCGTCAACGTTGTAACAGTCACACGCCCTTTGATTAAAGGGGGCACTACGGAGCGCAACACAGGGGCATGGATGAAGATAACAAAGGGTTTGGCGGCAGTGATTGTATCGAGAGGCATGATTGATTCGTAATCTGGCGCAGCCAGATTACTCACCCCTGCGGGGCGACCTGAAGGCCGTCCAAACAGCTGCGCTGTTTGTCGAACGGCATGTTCTCATCGGCCAGATTCACCAAATAAAAAAGCCTGCGCAAGGCAGGCTTTGTTATTTGGTGCACCCGGCATGATTCGAACATGCGACCCCCTAGTTCGTAGCCAGGTACTCTATCCAGCTGAGCTACGGGTGCTTTCAGAGGGCCGTATTATATAGAAATCGAGGCATATGCAAAGGACTATTTTGGTCTAGCGGGTGATTTCTTGTATTTAGATGAGCGTGATAAGATCAGGCCTTCATTGCTTGCAGGTCTGACGTGACCGTGCTGTATGGCGATGACAATCTCTCGTTTTCGGCTCCAGGTTCTGTATTTTATGAAGTTAATCAAATCACTCTCCTCTCCTGCTCTGATTCTGCTCGGTCTGCTCGCTGCGCCTGTGGCGGCTGACTATGAGGCGGGTATGAAGGCTTATGAGGCGGGCAATTTTAAAGCGGCGCTGAAGGAATTCACTGAGGATGCTCAGCGAGGCCATGCACTGGCGCAGTTTAATCTGGGCATGATGTATCACTATGCGCAGGGAACCGAGCAGAATTATGAGCGGGCCATGCAACTTTATGCTTTGTCGGCGCAGCAGGGTCTGGCGCGGGCGCAGTATCATCTGGCCAGTATGTACGACAACGGTGAAGGCACTGCGCAGGATTATCGGGAGGCTTATCACTGGTACGAGATGGCAGCAAAGCTTGAAAATGCAGAGGCTCAGTATGCGCTGGGGACGATGAATTTTTATGGTCAAGGCAAGCGGACGGATTATGCCGAAGCGTTGCGTTGGTACGAACTGGCGGCGGCGCAGAATAATCGGGATGCCCAGTATAATCTTGGGGTGATGTATGCGAGTGCCTATGGTACCGATGCCAACCCTGAGCTGGCGCTGCGCTGGTTTGTGGCGGCGGCGGACAATGGCAGTGCTGATGCGCAGTACAACGCCGGGCTGATGTATGCCGAGGGTGCGGGCAGCGCGCAGGATTATCGCCTGGCCAGGTACTATTTTTCACTGGCAGCTTCCCAGGGGCTGGCGGCCGCGGGAACCCGCGCAGGCATTCTGTATGCCTCCGGCTTTGGGGTGGAACGGGATTATGAGATTGCACAGCGCTGGTTTACTGATGCAGCGCAAAAAGGTGATGTTCCCGCACAATCCTTCCTTGGCAGGCTGTACATGAATGGCATGGGCGTTGAGCAGGATCCACCGACTGCATTTATGTGGTATCAGATTGCGCATAACAATGGCGATAGAGCGGCATTGCCGGTATTGACCGCGTTGCGGGCCAATCTTACGCCTGAGCAGCTGACTGATGCGGAGCAACGTGCCACTGCGTGGCTGGAGAGATATGCCCAGAATCCTTAATCATAAAAATCTGTACCCAATGTTCAGCAACTTCATTCTGCTGATAGCGCTGGTGTTCACCGTTCCGCATGCACTGGCACAGGCACAGGCAGATACCGCGACAGCAGATGAAGAATTTCTGCATGGTGAAGAGAACACCGAATCCGCGCCTCAATCTGACGGCACTCCGCTGAACGAATTAGTTAGCCGAGCTGAGGCCGGAAACAGTGCCGCACAATTTGAACTTGGCAATCGCTATCTCTATGGCACTGATGTTGAGCAGGATAATTTTGCTGCTGCCACCTGGTTTCGTCAGGCAGCTGATCAGGGTAATCATAATGCTCAGTATAATCTGGGCGTAATGGCGCTTAATGGAATTGGCGTGATGGCGGATTTTAATGAGGCGCTTGAGTGGTTCCATCTGGCTGCTGAAAATGCCGACACCACTGCCCAGTTTACGCTCGGCGTTATTTACGCAAATGGCCGCGGAGTGCCTCAGGATCTGACCCAGGCGCATATGTGGTTTACTGTGGCAGCGGCAGGTGGAGAGCAGAGTGCAGCGGTAAATGCAGTGCTGTTTCAGGAGATGCTCAGCATTGAACAGCTGGAGAAATCGCAGAGCGATGCCCAGGATTTAATCGAAAAATTCAATGAGCAGTAATAAGATCATAAGCATCTCAGCCTGGTCTTTGTCTGCCGTTAATCAGGAAATTGTGAGTCATGATGAAGTTTTCCGCTAAAGAACTTTTCGAACTTTTCCCAGGCCGCAGCTTTTTATATTCGGCAGTGCTTTGTATTGGATTGATCTCTTGCTCCGCAGAAGAAGTTGGCGATTCTGAACCTGGAATAGCAGCAGCGCACAAGGGTGACTATGAAGCCGGCATAACGGCCGCGCAAAATGGTGATTTTGAAACTGCGTTGCAGGAATTTACGGGAGCTGCTGAGCAGGGGTTGGATCTGGCCCAATATAATCTTGGCGTGTTGTACTACTCAGGCCTGGGTGTAAAAGCAGATCACGAAAAAGCCTATGAATGGACCAGGAAAGCCGCTGAACAGGGACATCTGGCTGCCCAGTTCAATCTCGGGACCCTCTATTTTAA
>JBDNGQ010000150.1:0-13319 GCA_041689205.1 Pseudohongiellaceae bacterium
CGCCCGAAGGGGCCTTCAGCCGATCCCGCTGGCTGCGTTGCCCTTGCTTGACAGGCGGACGCATGCCGGCGCAAGTGCGCCTTGCCAGCGAAATCGGCTGAAGGCCAGAGTGACCATAGAGTTATTCAGAGGCTCCCTAGGAGTCACGCACAGTAGATCAGTCGATCACTGATTACCTCATCCATCGGAATATCCCAGCTTTCTCTGGGCAATGCATCGCGTTTCTGACATTCATGGGCAAGACCAATCAGCAGAGGTTTTGTGCGCTCAGACTTATGCTTGAAGTGAAATGTCCGATCATAAAATCCCTTGCCCATACCCATCCGGGTGCAAGAGCTGTCAAATCCAGTCAGTGGAACAAATACCAGGTCCAGCGCCCATGGCGCGATTTTCTTCTGCAGGCGTAATTGTGGCTCTCTGATTCCCCAGCGATTAATACGCAGGCGGGCAAGCGGGTCGTAGCGAACGAATACCATATTATGGCGGTTGCTGCGGCTGATCACCGGCACGTAGCAGCTTTTTCCATCTTTGAGTGCCCGCTGTAACAGCGGCAGAGGATCAATTTCACCGTCTATTGGCAGATAAAAACCAATACGTCTGGCAGCATGAAAACTTTTTCGAGTGATGGCAAAGCGATACATTCGGATGGAAGCAAGATGTTGCTGGCGTGCACTTAATGCACGACGGGAAGCTCGAAGAGATTTGCGAAGATGAGATCGAAGTTCGGCTGTCATAGCGCTATTGATAGCTCGCGACAACCAATCAGGTATCGCAAGGGCAAATCATATTTTAAATGCAAGAAAGCCACCCAAAGCACCGCTACTAAAATAGTCCTGAACCCAACGGTCCAGGTGGTGGCTCCAGAGATGTATAAGGCTTTCCGTCAAGCGGACCTGCACAACAACATCCAGATAAGAGCCTCCTATATAGCAGAATCGGCTCAAGAACATTTTTAGTTGGCAAATGCTCCAGGCGACTATGGAACGAGTATATAGCAGTTGATTGGGGCTATCGAGCAAAACGGCAAAGTTTTTTGTTACAGAGATAACTTACAAAAACGAGTTACTTTAAATCTCAATCTGCGCATGTAGATGCAGCGTTCGATCAATTTTATCTTCAAGAAATTTTAGCTGTTGCACAGTAATATGGCGGATTTCATTAAGCTGACGATTTTTACCCAGCATCTCATGCGTGATGTTCAGAGCAGCCATTACAGAAATTTTCTCCATCCCATGAATATTGCCGCGCGATTTAATTTTGCGCATGTTTTCATCAAGATAGCGGGCGGATTTCAGTAATGCCTCCTGTTCAGAAGGAGGGCAGCTGATTTGATATTCTTTATCCAGAATTTTAACCACAACGGTGCTGGGTGCGTCGTTCTCGTCATTCACTAAGACTGCTCCATGGATTTTAGACGGGCCAGAACCGCTTCAAGACGACTTTTAGCCAGTTTATTATTATCGAGCAGTTGCTGGCGTTCTGTTTGCCAGCTATGCTCGTTAGCCCTTAACATCTGGTTTTCCGTTTTCATGGCTGCACAAAGCGCGATGAGGGCATCGATCTTTTCATCCAGAACGTTAAATCTTTCGTCATTCATCATAAAGAGTCGCTGCAGATCTGACTTCCTGCCCCGCCAGCCAGGTTGGAGTTCCGCTACTATAGAGCTGTGACAGGAGTCGGTCAACATGACAGTGCGCAAAACTCCTGTAGATACAAGGCGACAGCAACGATGTTTGAAGGAGATTGGCATAAACTTCAGCAGGGTAAATCTATGACAAGCAGCAATCAGCAATTGGCCTGGAAAGAGGCTGCCAAACGCCGAAAGGATCTTATGGCGCAGATGGAACCCAACAGCATTGCGCTGTTGTCGGCCGCACCGATGAGCACTCGCAGCAACGATACAGAATATCCCTACCGTCAAAACAGTGATTTTTATTATCTGACTGGTTTTGTTGAAGATAACGCGGTGCTGGCCTTAATTCCAGGCCGCAGTCAGGGCGAAGTGATATTGTTCTGTCAGGGAAAGGATAAAACTAAAGAGCTGTGGACCGGTGTTTTGTTTGGCCCGGAGCAGGCAAAACTGCAACTCGAGTTCGATGATGCATTTCCTGTTAGTGATATTGATGACATTCTACCGGGCCTGATTGAAGGTCGTGATCGTGTTTATTACGCCATGGGCAAGGATGCACGATTTGATCAACGCGTAATGGACTGGGTCAAAACTATTCGCTCCAGAGTCAAGCTGGGCGCACATCCACCTGGCGAGTTCCAGGTGCTTGATCATCTGCTGAATGAAATGCGATTGATAAAAAGTGCGGCTGAAATAAAATTGATGGATCGTGCTGCCGCCATTTCGGTAGCAGCGCATAAACGTGCGATGCTCGCAGCAAGGCCGGGTCTTTATGAGTATCATCTTGAAGCGGAAATTCTCCACGAGTTTGTCAGCTCAGGCAGTCGGGCTGCCGCATACAACAGCATCATAGCTGCAGGAGAAAACGCCTGCATACTGCATTACATTGAAAATAAAGAAGAGCTTCGTGACGGTGATCTGGTGTTGATTGATGCGGGCTGCGAGTACGAATATTACGCAGCAGATATCACCCGCACATTTCCGGTCAGTGGACGCTTCAGTCCGGAGCAGGAAGCGCTCTACAACATCGTGTTGAAGGCCCAGCTTGAGGCGATCAAGGTTATCAAACCAGGGACGCCCTGGGACGAACCTCATAATATTACAGTACGGGTTATTACCAGCGGGTTGCTGGAACTGGGTCTGCTGCATGGAGATCTTGCCGAGTTGATCGCGGCGGAAGCGTACAAGCCTTTCTACATGCACCGAGCAGGTCACTGGCTTGGCATCGATGTTCATGATGTGGGCGATTATAAAATTGAGGCGGACTGGCGCCTTCTTGAGCCAGGTATGGTTACCACTATCGAGCCCGGAATTTATGTTGCTCCGGATAATATGGATGTTGCGAAAAAATGGCGGGGTATCGGTATCCGGATTGAAGATGACGTACTGGTCACCAAAAACGGCAACCGCGTGCTGACCGAAGGGGCACCGAAAACCATTGCCGAGATCGAAGCCTTTATGGCAACACGTCAACCCTTGAGTATGGCTGGCTGATTCACATGAAAGTGAGCCAACTGCAGCAGCACTATGATCTTGCCATTATTGGTGGCGGCATGGTGGGTGCAAGTTTTGCGCTGGCGCTGGCGCAGATGCAAAAGCGTTCCAGCCGTAAAATTACAATCCTGGTGATTGAATCAAAAATGCAGTCGCAGATCACAGATGAATCTGCTGACTTTGATGCCAGAACAACCGCTTTGTCATATGGCAGTAAGAAAATATACCAGCGCCTGGGCTTATGGGGCGAACTGCTTGCCGCTGTGGTGCCGATAAAAAAAATACATGTTTCAGATCGTGGTCATTTTGGTGCTACCCGCATTGATGCCGAGTCGCTGGCTGTGGATGCATTGGGCTATGTGGCAGAGAACCGGCAGATTGGGAAAGTGTTGCATCAGGCGCTGGAAGATTCCGCTGTGATTGAATTTTTATGCCCGGCGAAAATAACGAGAATAAATCCCCAGGCGAGCGGCATGGAGTTGCTCATTAGCAGCAGTGATGGCAGCAATTCACAGCAGATCAGCGCGGATCTCGTCGTGCTTGCGGATGGTGGCAAGTCTGCTTTATGCGAGCAGTTGGGTATCGCAAATGCGGTAACCGAATATGAACAAACCGCGCTGATTACCAACATTGCTTTCTCGCAGGCACATGACAATGTTGCCTACGAGCGCTTTACTGATTCAGGACCGCTGGCGGTTCTGCCTTTAGCTACTGTACAAAATGAGCATCGTGGCGCTCTTATCTGGACGCTGCCACAGGAGCAGGCCGAAAAAGTGCTGGGTCTGCCAGAAAAGGCGTTTCTGAGTTTGCTGCAACAGCGCTTTGGCAGACGGCTTGGGCGCATTACTAAAGCCGGTAAACGGATCGCCTACCCATTGAGCCTCACTGTCGCGCGTGAGCAGATCCGGCCTGGTCTGGCGCTGCTCGGCAATGTTGCACATACCCTGCATCCGGTAGCCGGTCAGGGTCTGAATCTGGCATTAAGAGACGCACAGGCTTTGGCAGAGGTCATTACCGCAGCAGTGGAATCAGGACAATCACCTGGATCGATGGCAGTGCTGCAGAACTTTGTCGACCAGCAACAGCGCGATCAGAGCAATACCATCAATTTCAGTCATTACATTACCCGACTGTTCTCCAGTAACAATCCCACACTGGTGTGGGCGCGTAAATCCGGTTTATTCTCAATCGACCTGGTGCCGGTGATAAAAACAGCATTCACGCGTCAGGCTATGGGCCTGATGGACAGAAAAACTAATTCCTCACAGCTGCTTGATTAATTACTGACAGCGCTGCGGATTGCTTCGATACGTTGGCGATTCACACCCATGTCACTGTGCCCAAGCCGCGAAGCCGAGCGCACATGCACCTGGTTGTTGGCCGGGTCCGCCAGGAATTCGACGTCATCAACATAGCCCATCAGCCTGCTGGTAAACTCCGCATACAGATAATTGTCCTGTTCCTCGACAATATTCACTCGATCCATAGCGCTTATGGCAACTTTGATGCGGCTGAGCGAGCCAGCAATCGGTTCGATGCTGTGACTTTCCCGCGAGTCAACACTGGACACGCAATTGGGTGAATCAGGACAGGCAGCCAGTTGGCCGCTTTGAATGCCGAGTGTGTCTGGACGCTGGCCAGCGCAACCCAGCAATGTGAGTAATGGAATCATAATAATCATCTGTTTAGTTTTCATAAAGTTCACTGTATGGACATGCCAAGCCATTCGGCAATCATTGCGGGTTTATCGACACCTTCTATTTCGATGGTGGCCTTATGTTTCAAGAGATGTTGACCAGGGCTTTTTTCGATGGCGCTGAGCAACTCAAATCTGGCACGTATACGTTTACCGACTCTGACTGGATTGATGAAACGTACTTTATCCAGACCGTAGTTAATAAGTACATTGGCCCCCTTGATTCTAATAGTGTCAGTCTGTGCTGACAGCATGCTCAATAGAGACAGGGTCAAGAAGCCATGGGCGATAGTGCCGCCAAAAGGTGTTTCCTGTCGGGCGCGCTGTTCATCAAGGTGGATAAACTGGAAATCACCGGTCGCCTCGGCAAACTGGTTTACTTTCTCCTGGGTGATCTGCAACCACTCGGTAATGCCAACCTCCTGACCAATAAGCGTTTGTGCTTCTTCCAGACTGACGAACTTTGTCATAGCTTCCTCCCGATATGAATCCGCTGAATCAAAAAATGGCAGACAGTATTGATCATAACCGCAGTTGCTTCAATGGCTGAAATCAAAGGGGAAAGCGCCAGGGCGCTGAGGTCGTCCTTTGTGATTTTACTGGCGGCATGGCTATAATGATTTATCCCGATGGTTCACCTTCCAGGTTTTAGTATTTATGCCAGTCAGCAGCTCTGAGCAGATTGCAGATTTTGATGTTCTTATTGTCGGCAGCGGCATGGTTGGCGCGACGCTGGCCTGTGCTCTTGCTGATACTTCGCTCAGGATCGGAATCATAGACAGTCAGCCCTTACTTGCGCTGAACCCGCCAGAGCATGAGCCGGCTGAGTTCGAACCACGGGTCAGCGCAATCAGTCCGGCATCGCGATGGATATTTGATCAGCTTGGGGTCTGGAAGCTGATGGCACAGCAACGTCATTGCCCGTACACAGATATGCACGTGTGGGAGGCTGATGGAACGGGTTCAATTCATTTCGCAGCAGCCGATGTTCATGTCCAGGAGTTGGGCTATATTTTTGAAAATTCATTGCTGCTGGCAGCGCTGCATGAGGAGCTGCGGCGGTCGCCTCACATCACGGTGCTGCCCCCGGCAACCGTCACTGGTCTGGCAATTGCGCCTGTGGCGGGGATGCTCAGTACTACGGGTATTACGCTTGCTGATAACACCCGGATTTCCTGCCGCTTGCTGGTGGGTGCTGATGGCGCAAATTCAAAAATCCGGCAGCTGGCTCAATTCCCGGTGAAAGAGTGGGATTATCAACATCACGCGATAGTCACTACTGTCCGCACTGAGCTTCCGCATGCGCACACGGCAAGGCAGCGCTTTATGGATACCGGCATTCTGGCATTCCTGCCTATGCACAAATCGGCACACAATGACGAGGTTGCTGATCAATTCTATTGCTCAATAGTCTGGTCGGTAGTCCCTGAGCGGGCGTTGCAGTTGCTGGAGATGAGCGATGTTGATTTCGCGCGGGCTTTGCAGGAGGGTCTGGAAAATAGGCTGGGCAAAGTTGAGTGGGTCGATAAACGATTGAGCCTGCCATTACGGCAACGCCATGCCCCCGATTATGTAAAGAATAATATCGCGCTGATCGGCGATGCGGCGCACAGCATTCATCCCCTTGCGGGACTGGGCGTCAATCTGGGTCTGCTGGATGCGTGGTCACTGGCCGAACAGATCAAGAAGGCAATTCAGCAGCGGCGTGGTATTTCTGAACTACGAATTTTGCGCAGATATCAGCGCGAACGGATAGGCCACAATCTGGCTATGATGTGGCTGATGGAGGGGTTTAAACGACTTTTTGCCGACCAGCCTTTGGCACTGCGCTGGTTGAGAAATACCGGTATGAGTCAGCTGGATAATCTGCCCATGATTAAAAATCAGATCATGCGCCAGGCTATGGGTTTGAAAGTGGGTTCAGAGAGGGATTAGAGAGCGTTTAAAGACGGGTTTAAACAAGACCAATCCCGATTAAGCTGCGATACAGCGCTGGATTTATGGGTGTACTGGCTGTTCTTGCTGGTTTATGCTTGTTTCAGTAGTTGAATAAATTCAGCAGTTGGACATCAATTCATTAAAAAGGAAGGGTTCATTGTCATGAAATCACTTGTTTCTTTGTTGGTTCTGTCATTGTTTATAGGCGGCAATGCCTTTGCGCTTGATAAAGCTAAACTGACTCAGGCACTGGATAATCCGGGTCGTGATGCCGCTGATAAAGCCCGTGACGCATCTCGTCAACCGGCCGAAGTATTGGATTTTTTTGGTGTTGAAGAAGGAATGACTGTTCTTGATGTGATGGCTTCTGGTGGCTGGTATACCGAAGTGCTCTCGCATGCAGTAGGCCCTGAAGGCAAGGTTCTGATGCAGAACAGCCCTGCCTCACTCGGTCAGCGTGGCACCGGAGAAGTAGTCACGGCTCGGCTGGCAAATGATCGCCTGCCAAATATACAACGTGTTGATCAGAATCTGGGTGAAATGGATATTCCTGATAACTCCGTGGATTTTGCAATAACCGCTCTGAATTATCATGATTTGTACAACAGCAATCCGGCTGCGGCTCAGGCCATGCTGGCATCGGTTCTCAAGGTTTTGAAGCCGGGTGGAATCCTCGGACTTATCGATCATAAGGGAAACTTTGGCGCCGATAATGCAGCCCTGCACCGGATTGCTCTTGAAGACGTGGTGATGTCGGTGACGGAGGCGGGTTTTGCTGTCGTAGGGTACAGCGATGTGCTGCATTCAGAAGATGACGATGGCACCAAAGGCCCGTTTGATCCAAGCCTCGGCCGTGATACTGCCCGTCTGGTTGTGAAACTGCAAAAGCTCTAAACTCAGCCGCTCTTTGCAGGTCGGGCTGCCATGCTCCTGACCTGCAGCTTCAATCGCGCTGCACAGCATTCATCGCTGCATTCTGCTATGCTGCTTGCGTTTTCAAAATCTCTCATGAGCTCTGCAGCGGATCCCTCCTTTGAACGAGCAGTTGGACAAGGTTCCTCCCGGTAATCTTTTCATCCGATTCCTTTCGGTGTTCAAGTACAGCCGTGTGGCAATGCAAATTGTCTGGGCTACCAGCGCTGCATTAACCGTCACCATGGCGCTGGCAACCCTGTTTGCAGGTATTTTGCCAGCTGCAATCGCCTGGGTTGGCCAGCTGATAGTCGACGCGGTAATCACGGCTATACAGGCCAGTGGGGAGGCAAACGCAGCGGCACGGTCCGATGTGCTGCGCTATGTCCTGTATGAAGCAGGTCTGGTGGTGCTGCTCACGGGCATGCAACGCATAAATATGGTGTGTCAGTCGATTCTGCGGGTTCTGCTCGGTAACCAGGTCAACGTGATGATCCTGGAAAAAGCCCTGACTCTGGAGCTGTCCCATTTCGAAGACTCTGAGTATTACGACAAACTGGTTCGTGCACGCCGGGAAGCCTCCAGCCGCCCCTTGAGTCTGGTGACCCGTACCTTCGATCTGGTACGCGATTCAATTTCACTGATCAGTTATGGATTCCTGCTGTTCCAGTTCTCTCCCTACGCGGTGCTGCTGCTGGGGCTGGCAGGTGTGCCTGCATTTCTGGCCGAGGCAAAATTCTCCGGCGAAGCATTCCGCAACCAGCGCCGTCGCTCTGCTGAGCGGCGGATGCAGATCTATCTGGAGATGGTACTGACCCGCGAAGATGGCGTAAAGGAAGTCAAACTGCTGCAACTCGGCAGACTTTTTCTCGACCGTTATATTGCGATCTTCCGTAATATTTATAAGGAAGACCGTAATCTGGTGTTACGCCGCGGGGTCTGGGCTTATCTGCTGGGTCTGTTCGCCAGTGCAGCCTTTTATTTCTCCTACGGCTGGGTTGCCTTCGCTGCCGTTGCCGGTGCCATCACCATCGGTCAGATGACCATGTATATCGCAGTATTTCGGCAGGGACAGTCAGCGGTAACCGGCTGCCTGACTTCGGTCAATGGCATGTATGAGGATAATCTCTACCTTTCCAATCTGACGGAATACCTTGAGCATAAGGTTCCTGAGCTCAGTGGTGACAAGCTGCGCGGGCCGCAGCCTGATGATGGCATCCGCTTCGAGCAGGTGACATTTTACTATCCGGAAAGCGAGACGCCGGCATTGAAAGAGTTGAATCTGCACATCAACGCAGGTGAAAGCCTGGCGATTGTTGGTGAAAATGGCTCTGGCAAGACTACTCTGATTAAATTACTTACGCGCCTCTATATACCCAGTAGCGGTAGAATCCTGCTCGAGGGTCTGGATCTTCAGGAATGGAATATCGATGCATTAAGGCAGAAGATTGGCGTTATTTTCCAGGATTTCGCGCGTTATCAACTGAAGGTAGGTGAGAATATCGGGGTCGGCGATGTTGCTAATCTGGATGATATAGAACAACTGGAAAGCGCTGCAGAACAGGGCCTGGCAGCAGAATTCATCCGCCAGCTGCCGGCTTCTTTCGACACTCAGCTGGGCACCTGGTTCAAAGGTGGCAAGGAATTATCCGGAGGCCAATGGCAGAAAATTGCGCTGTCCAGAGCCTTCATGCGCAATAAAGCTGATGTGCTGATACTTGATGAACCGACAGCCGCTATCGATGCTAAAGCAGAAGCCGATATATTCGCGCATTTCCGCGAACTCACGGCCAATCGAATCTCAATCATTATCTCGCATCGCTTTTCTACCGTTCGTATAGCAGATCATATTATTGTGCTGGAGCACGGGCAGATACATGAAGAAGGCTCACACGAGGAGTTGCTGGCGCTCAACGGCCAGTATGCCAATCTGTTTCATCTTCAGGCGCAGGGATACCAGTAACGAGCGAGCAAAGTAACAACAGCAGTGGCGAACGGGTGGTATTTGACACTATCTTTCAGGAGCTGGCAGCACTGCTGGGCGTAGTCACTGTAATGGGGGCGCTGGCAATCATGCTGCGGCAACCCTTAATTGTGGCGTTTATTGCGGCTGGAATTCTGCTTGGTCCTTCCGGCCTGAGCTGGGTTACTGCAACCGAGCCGATTGAGCTGCTGGCGGAAATGGGCATCGCACTGCTGTTGTTCGTAGTCGGGCTTAAGCTTGATCTGCAGATTATACGTACGCTGGGACCGGTTGCTCTGGCAACAGGACTGGGACAGGTGCTGTTTACATCTATAATCGGCTATCTGCTAGCGCTCGCTATGGGGATGTCCAGTGTGGCTGCGCTTTATGTTGGTGTTGCATTGACCTTCTCCAGCACCATCATTATTGTCAAATTGCTGTCTGATAAAAAAGAAATCGATGCGCTGCACGGACGGATTGCTGTGGGTTTCCTGATTGTGCAGGACATCTTCGTGGTGCTGGTGATGATTGGTCTTACCGCATTCGGCGCTGGAACCGCATCAGAGTCCAGCCAGTTCGCGCTTGAAATGCTGTATGTTTTGTTGAAAGGTATTGCGATGCTGATCGCAGTCGCCGTGCTGATGCGCTATGTGATCCCTGGCGTGACCCGCCATCTCGCGCGCTCCACTGAACTGCTGGTACTGTTTGCGATCAGCTGGGCAGTGGTACTGGCCGAACTTGGTACTGTGCTTGGCTTCAGCAAAGAAGTCGGCGCATTCCTGGCGGGTATATCGCTGGCATCCACGCCATTCAGAGAAGTCATCGGCGCAAGACTGGTCAGTCTTCGCGATTTTCTGCTGCTGTTCTTCTTTATCGAACTTGGCTCAGGCCTGGATCTTTCAACGCTGGGAGAACAGATCGGAGCCGCATCACTATTCTCCGCCTTTGTGCTGATCGGAAATCCGCTGATCGTAATGGTCATTATGGGCTTTATGGGCTATCGCAAGCGCACAGGATTCCTCGCGGGTCTTACCGTAGCTCAGATCAGTGAGTTTTCTCTGATTCTGGCTGCACTTGGTTTAAGCATGGGACACCTGCAGGCTGAGACTGTCGGTCTGATCACACTGGTGGGATTAATCACCATCAGCGCATCAACTTATATGATTCTCTACTCTCATCAGCTCTATCAGTTGCTGGCGCCAACACTGAGCATCTTCGAGCGGCGCAATCCGTATCGTGAGGGACAGTATGATGTTGAGAACCCCGGCATTGCAGATGTGATAATTTTTGGAATGGGGCGCTATGGCTGTGGTATTGCGGACGCTCTGCGGAAACGCAATTGCTCAGTAATGAGTATCGATATAGATCCGGAGGCAGTGCGTCAGCAGACGGCCAATGGCTTTCCGGCACGTTTTGGCGATGCCGAAGATCCGGAGTTCATCGCTTCGCTGCCCCTGGCCAGGGTTAAATGGGTGGTGAGTACTGCCCGTGAGCGCGATATCAACACAGGTCTGTTGAAAACCCTGCGCAGCGAGGGCTTCAAAGGCAGAGTAGCACTGACAGCCAGTAATAATCACGACGCGAAGGTGCTGGACAAAGCTGGCACTGATCTTGTTCTGCGCCCTTTTGGTGATGCTGCGGAAAAGGCAGTGGACTGGTTGCTCAGCAGCGCTAAAAGTTGATGCACCAGCTTTGCCGTTCCCGCCAGATTTAAATGCCCTACGCTACAACAGCTGATTATCCAAACAAGGTAGAGCAACAACTGGCTGTTGCAGGCAGAGCAGAAAATAATCAGGAAGACGCAATTGGGTGATCAGTCTGTCGAATGTATACTTGACCGTTTGTTTGGAAATATCAAACCTGGTCAGAGTGGTTCAGATGCTTTTTTTTCCAGACCTCGTTGAATCAATCCCTGACAATTCGCAGTGTGATGAATCTGGTCGTCGAACGAATTACAAGCTGGAGACAGTTTGATGACCACTCAATTGCCGGTCGCTATCAGTGGTTTACTGCTCAGCCCGGTCGCCCTTTTCCATGACCAGGCCGATGCCTGAGCGCTGGGGAAACCCTTTCCAGTAGGTATGAGTGACGCGGGGCGTGCCATTGGCATCAACGTCATAAACGCCATCCTCAGCATGCGGTACCACATCCAGATAACTGCGCTTGTCGGCGTCACCTTTTAAGTGCAGATCAAGAAAAGCGGTGACGAAGTGGTCAAGAATATTGTTCATCCGCACATTATCCCAGACCGGGTCCAGATAATGACTGGCGGCACCAGCATTGCCCGCAGCGGCCAGTTCCACCGGTAATGGGATGGGCGCGCCAGCATTATGTCCGGCATTTTCATAGGTAAGCAGATAACGGTCACTGTTGACAGCATGCTCATAAATAGCGCGTACGCCATTTTCGTAACCTGCTACTGAATCCGCATCGCCCGCTATAAACAGTGCGGGTTTATCGAGCGCTGCCAGACCCTCAGCATCCCACGCACGATTGTTCATTCCCCATGGCGCAATAGCGACGCCGGCTTTAATGCGGGGGTCGAGACTCGCTTTAAACTCAGGATTCGCTGCGCCGCGCACCTCGAGCAGACGATTCGGCGGGGCTCCCAATGCCGTTATGCCGGTTTCGCTGTAGCCAGCACCGAGGTTGTTTACAACACCATAACCGCCCATGGAATAACCGATTAATGCGGTGTTATCGGCATCGACCAGACCGCTCAGAAAACTGTCTGAGCCAACCTTACCCATATCGGCGACGGCTGCCAGTACAAATGCCTGATCAAAAGACCGGTTGTAGAGAGTACTGGCGAATGCCTGCTGGTCATCATAGGTACTGTCGCGGTGGTCAATGGAAACGGTGACATAGCCCTTGCTGGCCAGGTTCTCGCCCAGATGGCTCATCAGATAACGATTACCGGGATAACCATGGGAGATTATCACCAGTGGGAACACGCCAGCTGCTGAGAGCGGTGTCGCATCGCGTACCGCGCTGCCATACAACACCGCACTAACGGTCGGATCGCGGGTGATGGTTTGGTATTGACCGCCCGGCTGCTGATCCGCAGCCAATTGCGCTGGATACCACACTTCAACTGTCAGGCTGCGGTCGTAGAACTGAGTGGCTTCGCCCGCCGCAGTATTCAGAATGTCCGGCCGATTACTGTCAGTCAGCACCAGCGTCTGGACGCCGATTGGATGAACGCCATAGTGCGCCAGCTCGGGTGCATCAGGGCGAATTTCGTCAATACGATTTATCTGTGCGAAGGCGGTGCCGGCGATAAAAGTCATTAGAAGCCCGGTCGATAAAATTTTCATGGTTCACCAATGGCGTGTGATGGTGCCGCGTGCTAACGGCAGATCGTCATAAAGATACACCAATTTAATGTTGTTGACATCAATCAAAGCAGTGATCAGGTGCTGCTGATTATACGAAGATAAAAGTCCATACCGGGAAGAGTAATAAGAAATCCGGTCAATAAAACCCCTGCACACTGTCTCGAAAAACAGTGCACAGGAATCAGTATCGTAAGTCGGACTTACTGATACGATTCCATCGGCGGGCAAACGCAGAAAAGATTGCGATCACCATACACATTATCGATGCGGTTGACTGCCGGCCAGAATTTACTGTCACGCAGGCCAGCCACCGGAAATGCCGCTTCCTGTTTTGAATAAGGTCGCTGC
>JBDNGQ010000151.1:0-3853 GCA_041689205.1 Pseudohongiellaceae bacterium
CCAGAATAGGACCGATGGCGGTGAACAGTGCTACCGCGATGGTTAACTGAAGAGTGCGCGAGCGAAACATCGGAGATTACTAGTCCTTTAAAATACGCATCTGCTGCGAAACGATTTCCCTGCTCCCTGACATCTCAGGACAGCATACACCAGACATTTGAGAACGGAACAGTTCTGCTGGTTTCCGCCCCCATTTCGACCACTAAAATGAGATGTTGATCACAATATCGGAGTGTGTAGATTATCGCGCCGCTCTCGTATCGCTCAATGCCACCGATTCATGATCGCAGTGCTGCTGTGCTGCGCTCACGGGCATGCACCAGTCGATACAGCGCTGGCAACACCAGCAGCGTCAGTAGTGTGGATGAAATAATACCTCCGATAACAACAGTAGCCAGCGGTCGTTGCACCTCGGAACCAATGCCGCTATTCAGTGCCATTGGCACAAAACCCAGCGAGGCAACCAACGCCGTCATCAATACCGGTCGCAGGCGTCCGAGCGCGCCTTCCATGATGGCGCTGTCAAGATTGCGTCCCTGTTCGCGCAGATCGCGGATGAATGACAACATAACCAGGCCGTTGAGCACGGCTACACCAGACAGCGCGATAAAGCCAACGCCAGCTGAAATTGACAGCGGGATATCACGGATCAGCAGAGCCAGCACGCCACCTGTTAAAGCCAGCGGCACTCCGGAGAAGATGATAGCGGCGTCACGAAACGAGCCAAGCGCCATCATCAGGAGTACTCCGATCAGCACCAGCGTTAGCGGTACTACGATCAGCAATCTCTGCGAGGCCGATTGCAACTGCTCAAAGGTGCCGCCGTACTCAATCCAATAACCTGGCGGCACCTGCACGTTTCGCTCTATCGCTTGCTGCACTTCGCCAACGAAGGAGCCCAGATCGCGACCGCGCACATTGGCCGTCACTACCACGCGACGCTTGCCGTTCTCCCGATAGATCTGATTATAGCCTTCGCTAATGCTGATATCCGCCACTTCACCCAGGGGCACATAACTGCCATCGGGCAAGGACACGGGCAGGTAACGGTAAGCATCCGGATTGCTGCGTACCTGCTCGGGCAGTCGTACCACGATGTCGGAGCGCTGATCGCCTTCATAGAACTGTCCTGCTACCGCACCGCCCAGGGCCATCGCCACGGTGTCCTGCAGTGCACTGATGCTGATGCCCAAACGTGCCAGCGCGTCGCGGCGCGGTGCCATGGTCATCACCGGCAATCCCGTGGCCTGCTCCACTGCCAGATCGGCGATGCCGGGAATACCTGTGATTACGTTTTCAATGTCGGCACCCAGCGCAATCAGTTGATCGAAATCGTCGCCGAAAACCTTGATGGCCAATTCGCTGCGAACCCCGGCAATCAACTCATTAAAGCGCATCTGAATAGGCTGTAAAAATTCATAACGATTACCGGGCACAGGAGTGACCAGGGCTTCCAGTTCCGCAACCACTTGCACCTTCGCTTTACCAGGATCGGGCCACTGATCACGCTCTTTGAGGATAATAAAGGTATCCGCCACACTCGGCGGCATCGGATCGGTGGCAACTTCGGCACTGCCTATTTTAGAGAAAACCCGTTGTACTTCCGGCATAGTGCTGATCGCTGCCTCCAGCTGAAACTGCAGGGCAATCGCCTGCTCCAGGGAGGTGCCGGGGATGCGCAGCGCGTGCATGGCGATATCACCTTCATCCAGATTCGGGATGAACTCGGTGCCCATGCGCGAAACCAGCGCTGCACAGACTCCAACCAGCACCGCAGCCATTAACACCACTGCCCAGCGCCAGCGCAAAGCCAGTTTCAGCACCGGTTGGTACAGGGAGCGCGCTGCATGCATTAGCGGATTTTTCTTCTCCACCACAGGCTTGCTGAACAGCATCGCCACGCAGGCGGGAATAAAGGTGATGGACAGCAGCATACCGCTGAGCAGAGCGATCACGACGGTGATTGCCATGGGGTGGAACATCTTGCCTTCCACGCCATCGAGCGCAAAGATTGGAATGTACACAACGGTGATGATAAACACGCCGAACAGTGCGGGTCTGATGACTTCTCGGGTGGCTGCCGAGACCACTTCCAGACGTCGCTGCAATTCCAGTCTGCCATGCGCGCTCGCTTCGCTGAGTCGGCGCAGGCAATTCTCCACAATGATGACGCTGCCATCGATAATCAGACCGAAATCCAGCGCGCCCAGGCTCATCAGATTAGCACTGACACGGCTCTGCACCATACCGGTGATGGTCATCAACATGGCAATTGGAATCACGGCAGCCGTCAAAATGGCCGCGCGCACATTGCCCAGCAGCAGGAACAAAACGGCGATCACCAATAAAGCACCTTCCAGCAGATTCTTCCTGACCGTCTGCAGAGTTTTGTCCACCAGCGTGGTGCGATTGTATACCGCAACAGCGCTGATGCCCGGAGGCAGGCTTGCTTGAATACCCTCAAGTCGAGCTGCGGTATTACTGGCTACTTCGCGACTGTTTTCACCAATCAACATGAACACCGTGCTTAAGACGACCTCCCTGCCATCCTGTGTTGCAGCGCCCGAGCGCAGTTCTTTCCCAACCTCAACAGTCGCGACATCACCCACCCGCACAGGCACGCTGTCCCTTTGTGTAATGACGATGTCGCGCAGGTCGTCCAGGCTGTCTGCCTGGCCTGGCATGCGCATCAACAGCTGTGATCCATTGCGCTCAATGAAACCGGTGCCTCGGTTGCTGTTGTCTCGTTGCAGTGCTTGGAAAACATCGCTACTGTCCAGACTGTAAGCCAGCAGTTTCTCGATATCAGGCGCTACGAGAATTTCCTTTTTGAAGCCTCCGATGGGGTTAACCTCCACCACGCCAGGCACACGCAACAGCTGCGGACGAATGATCCAGTCGTGCACACTGCGCAGATCGGTCTGGGTAACTGGAGAGCCATCGGCATTCACTGCTCCGGGTTCCGCATTGACAGTGAACATGAATATCTCGCCAAGTCCGGTCGCGATGGGGCCAAGTGATGGCTCTATTCCCGGAGGCAGATCGCCGCGCGCGGCCGTCATGCGCTCACTCACCTGTTGTCGCGCAAAATAAATATCAGTACCTTCCTCGAACACGACGGTTACCTGTGACAGACCATAGCGTGACACTGAGCGCGTATAGGCAAGACCAGGCATGCCGCTCATCGCTGTTTCCAGCGGAAAACTGATGCGCTGCTCTGCTTCGAGCGGGGTGAAGCCTGGTGCGGGTGTATTCACCGTCACCTGCACATTGGTAATATCCGGTACCGCGTCGATGGGCAGGCGATTGAAGTTCCAAACGCCCAATCCCATCATCAGCAATACCAGCACAACGACCAGGCGACGTCGTGCCAGAGAGAAATTTATAATTGATTCCAGCATGAATATTCCTTAGTGATCGTGTGACGCGCCGGACTTTTCAACATCGGCCTTGAGAATGTAGCTGTTTTTGGTGACGTAACGAGTGCCGGGCTGCAGACCGCTCAGTATCTCCACCCAATCATCGGACTGACGCCCCATTTCCAGCATGCGCACTTCAAATTCATCGCCGACCTGCGCGAACACCACGGTGAAATCACGGAAGGATTGCAGGCCTTCGCGACGCACCGCCAGCGGCACTTCAAACTCAGCGACCTTGATCTGCGCACTTATCCAAACCCCCGGCAGTAAACGGCCATCGGGATTGTTCAACAGCACGCGCGCTGTAACTGCCTGATTGGCGGTCATGCCGGGCAGGAACATCGCAATAGTGCCTTCCAGCGGGCTCTCAAGAAGTGCGGACCTGATGCGGACAGTGGAGCCAATATCGATGCGCGTACGATCACCAGGGAATA
>JBDNGQ010000152.1:0-11655 GCA_041689205.1 Pseudohongiellaceae bacterium
CAAGGCAGCAGCTGTTCAAGCTTTTCCAGGGTGTCCGCGTCGGCGATGCGATCGAGCACGTAGTGGACGTATGCTGATGGTTCCAGATCATTAGCCTTGGCGGTTTCAATCAACGAGTAACACGTGGCACTGGCTTGAGCAACAAGCAATAAGCACTTGACGAGCGCCACGCGCGCAATCCAGAGCGCTTCGTTCGCTGCAGACCTGTTGTGGCAATGCCGCCTTTATCTGTGGCCACTAATCCAATTGTGCAGAACGAAGATGGCATTGTTATTGATGAGCGCGTTAGCTTCCCGACACTGGCTGCGGCCGGATACGCAAAAGCATGTTAATTAATTAGCAACTGTCCGTATGAGTTGACACGTTCCTAGGTTGCCCACCGCCCCTTGGGGGGATAGACCAAAGCAGAAAGCTGCGATAGGGATTCTATCTTCACGACTGCGAAGATAGAATCCTTTTTTCTGATTCAATCAGCTGGCATATTTTCCGATTTTCTCTGCTCTCTCTGCTTAGCCACCTCAGCAGCCCGCTCCTTTACCCAGTCGGGCGCCCCGTCAAGGATGCTTTTTATGAAATCTGCCGGGGGGGTATTATCAGGTTTGGGATTGTAATCAAAATAATCAAGGTGCTCATCGGGCACCCTGTTTATCGTTTTCTTATCATCTTTGTCCATCTCGCTTCTCCTTTTCTATTCAACATGAACAGTATACGAGACTGCTCAGATTTGATCAACGATCGGTATAATTGCGATCGGTTGGTGTTCCGTGTAATGTTGCCGAAAAAGAAAGGGTGTTTATGATAACTAAACTCGTATCCCAGGTAAAGGCAGTATTGGATCGATACTTCTAGATCTACAATCAGCGTCGTCCGCACTCGAAGCTTAATCGCAAGGCGCCGGATCACGTTTACTTAATTTGACCTTCCCTGTTTTTCGTCTTCCAAGGGGCGAATTTCATGCTCCCAGTTTTTTAAGCAGTTTTGCGAAACAGATTTACTCCAGTCGCTCTTTCCAGAGACCTACCCATCGCGCCATCCCTGCCAAGGATACCTCGGCGAAAGCATCATGCGCGGCGAGCAGCCGCCAGTAGGTTGTCCAGCGCATTCTCTTCGGCTTCGACGGAAACTGCTCCATCATGTTTCCCGTGCCACCCAAAAGTTTGCGGATTTTTTGTGCTTTGCGTAGTGCTCGATCATAAGCATTTTCCACTTGACTGGCATAGGCCAGCTTGTAGCAATGTCGGCAGGCGTAGAGCTTGCCAGTGCCGTAGAGAATCGCCACGCGCCGACAGCAGGATGGACACAACCACCAAGGTCTCGTCCCGCCATACGTGCAAGGTGTGTGTGCCATATAGACCGGCTGCTCTGCATTCTGCCATTCACTTTCGGCTCCGCCTCGGTGTCGGTAGGCGAGCACGACGCGCTCGACCTCAACCTTTACCAGAATGCTCGCAACAGGCTTGTCGTTGACCGACCATACCCAACTTATCTCGTGCCCAGGCATCAGACAGTTGGTACGTTGCATCTTCCGAATATCCAGACGAAGCGAGTCTTCGGTTGTGTCTCTCCCGCTATAACTGCTACGTCTTCCGCTACCCATTCCGCCCATAATATTTTCTCTCCCGGATATTCCCGAAATCATCAAGCTAACCAGCCTCATTTGCTTACGCCAAAATGCCAGTTATCCGCCATAAGCCTTGCCCAGTCTGCATTACAGCCGGTTTCCATGTTGTGCGATTTCTGTATGCTTTCATGGCAAATTCCGCGCATTACCCCTGCTGCGAAGCTCTTTCAGCTTCAAAATCATGGCAAGAGTGCGTTCAAACTTGCGGTCAAGGTGCGTTTCGTAGCGTGTCAGCTTTTCCAGGCGGTGCACTTGCAACCCTTCGCCAAGAGTCTGCGCCTTGATTGCCTCATGGTGACGGGCTTCCTTTTCAATACCCAAACATAGTGGTTCCAGATGGTCGCGGATAAAATCAGCCAACCCTTCGGTGGTCGCCGTGTATTCCTCTTCATCAACATAGTCCTGCCACCATTCGCGTGAATCGGGCAGCAGCGCACGTAATGCTTTGTCATAAGCGTTCGCACCGCCACGCTGCAGGATTGCCGCCGCCTTCTGGGTCACCTCCAAGGCGTGCCGCGCATCCCTCTGGCGCTCGGCGATTTCCTCTGGTGTCATGCCCACGAGATCACGCAGGTCGGTGTCCTTGCCGGTCAGTCCAAACTCGAACGGTGCCGCCGATGGAATCACACTCTCGGCATTCTTCGCCGCCGCCTTCAAGCCTTCATTGATCCTCGCCCCCTCCGCTTGCAGCACCCTCCGCTTGCGCCAGATGATGCCTGCCAGTTCCTCGACCAGATACACCTCGGTCATGCCCGCTGGTTGATGCTCTTCCAGCAGTGCCGACAGCAACACCTGATACTCGCTACCATCCTCATGGGAAAGCACGGTGTATCGGCTCAGGATGCCGTGTTGCATGGCGTTGAAGCGCACCAACTCGTAGCTGCACTGCGGCGCGTCTTCGGTATTGGTTGCCGGTAAAGAAACCCCGGTTGAATCGTTCTCAAGTGTTTGCATATTTTCTCCATAATGTTTTTTAATGAGTTCCAGCAACATGCCGGTTTTGTTATTGCGATTGTCGGGAGCCATTTATCCAGTGCGACTGGTCGTTGGTCGCCTCAATCGTGCCCGATGGTGAGAGCGCGAGAATCACGCCCTCCGCTGCGGTCTGTTCGATGATTTCAGCGAGATTCATACTTCCACCTTCACCAAGCGATGCGCTGCCACTTTTTCGGATTGGCCGGTAGGAACCTGCAATACCTGCAATACCTGTACTTTCCATGCAGCAGCGCCTCTGGATGATTTTTCCGGCATAAGCCGCATACCATCAACGACACGCCCTACATGCCGTTTTATCCACCAGCCCAGGCGATTGCGGTTGATTTGACCCTTCTCCTCGGCAATGTCCCTGACTACTTCAGCAAGGTGCCCGTCAGGGTTCTGTTCGGACTTCTTGACAATCTCGCGCACCATCGCAGGCGCAGTAGCAAACTCACTGAGCAATGCCTTCAGCAGACGCGCCAGAGAATCGGCATCTGGATCGTCGGCCATCTGACTGAACATGCTGGTTGCAGGGTCAGGTAAATCCAACCACAGCAGCGAATGACGGCAGTAGTCAGACCACGCGCTGAAGCTGGCGATGTTCGGAACGTCGGCGCGCGGTCGCCCCGCCAATATCCATGCGCGCACGATAGTCAGTGCATCGGCAATGTAGCTGGCGCGGTTTGCCCTTACCTCACTAAGCAAGTCTGGCCGTTCAAATTTGCGAGTTGCCGGTGATGCGCAGCGCGGGTCAATGTTGATCGTCAGCACGCGCCGGGTCATATCACGCACCGGGGAGACGTTATTGCCACTCGCCATCATCAACGTACGCGTCGACACCGTGGCATCCTTCGATAGCCCGAGAATGCGCCCAGTAATTGATTCCTCGGTGATCGCTGTTTTGAGTTTGTCGAATGGCAACAGATCGGATGACAGATCATCGAACTCGATGACGGCTGGCGCTTTGAGCAATAGCGACAGCAGGAGCTTGCTGCACTCCTCATCACTATCGGGGAAGCTCACCGGGGAAGGCAGCGCAGGTGTGGCGAGTGCCGTGGCGAGCTTGCACAGAAACGACTTGCCCGAACCCATGACCGGCGCTTTCACCAGAAACATCGGAGCGGTCGGCAGAGCCTGCCGGATTGCCGCCGTAATCAACAACGCCAAAGCAGCTGCCTTGTCGAATTTCTCGGCAAAGGAAAACTCACCCACAATCGCACTCAACCGGCTCAGCGCTGCGCGCGCATCTTGCGCACTAGGATTCGCGGGGATGCTGAATTGTCGCGCATCGAAGACACCGAACATGCCCGTAGCCGTGTCATAACCGGGTGCAGTGGCTAGCGTGCCGTCAGCGCGCAAGTACGGTTGCCTGGCAATGCCTGCAAGGGCAAGCAGATGGTCGTAGCCTTGCGCGTCGAACAGTATCCCCGCATGACGCGACGGGGGGTCGCAACGCACCCAATCTTCCGTCCGCCCGTCAAACCGCTCCCAGCTTGCGACCGTCGATAACGCACGGGTCAAGGCTGGCAGACTGACCGGCACCACAAAACTTTCCCGCGTGCCCGGGTCGGTGTTGATCGTGACAATCAGCCCGCCGCGCTGGTAATAGCGCCCACGACCGGCCAGCTCCTTTTCAGCAGCATCCACCACACGGTGCAACTCACCGGCAGTGGTACGGATTGTCGGTTTCATCCGTGCCGCCACAGGATTAACCTCAAGATGTGCCAGCAATGCGCGGATGCGATACTGTGCGCCATGCGAATGCAGGCACTTGAATCCGCCCGTCGGGTAGAGATCGTCCGGCTCAAAATACGCAGCACCCGTATCGAGGCCATCAGTGTGCTCATGGCACCACGGACAGGTGATGTCGTGCTTGCCGCCGCCCAGTGGCGATTTGTACAGGCTGCACATTTTTAGCGCCGCGATGACGGGGTTCTCGGCTGGACGTGGAACGTGCACATCGTCGTCGGCCTGCGTATCTAGCGTGCGCTTATCTGCGCCAGTCTTGCGCGCAGGCTTCGGCCTGCCAGCCGGGGGCAACTCGATCTCCAGACCGTTGACCAACTCCTCAACCGTGTAGCGTCGCGTTGGCTCCCAGACTTTGAGCACATGAGCAAATGGCGGCTCATGCTTGCCGTTCGCACCCACAGGCAAACGCGCCAGTCGCGCAGTCGGCCCGCCAGCACCGGGGTCGCACAGTCCAGCGGCGATGATCGCGTTCATCAAACGATCCGCGCCTGCAGCATCAATGATGATCTCCGACAAAATAAATCCACCTTGATGATTGCCGGGGCTGGTCTCGATCAACCAGCTCAATGGCAGCGTCACGCGCTCAAGCGGCACCTTGCTGCCGAGGTCATCGAGCATGACGGCATGTAGCGCCGCGAAGTGCGTTTTCTTGCGCCGTACCTGCCCATCGCCGCCGGGATAATAGCTGCCCATGGCGAAGAGGTTGTTAGCGCCGTCTGGCGTCACGCTGCCCGCCTGCCACGGTCGCGCATACCAAGCAGAAGCTTTGACCGTTCTTGGATCACCTGGAAACGTCACGAACATTGACTGAGCCAGATCAGGCAGCACCTGAAAAACTGCACTCATGAAATCGGTGTTGCAGGTGTTGCAGGTATTGCAGGTATTGCAGGTATTGCAGGTTTCTGTCGTCGGTTCAGCAAAAGTGTCAGCCATTTTATCAGCACCCCCGGTGAGGTGACGCGCGTTCATATTGCCGCCTTGCGAGCCGCTTCCAGCTTCCACCAGCGCGCTCACTTCCCGGCCTCAGCAACGAGGGCGCGAATGTCTTCAACACGCCATGCAGTAATGCGCGCGCCGAGCGTTCTGACTGGTTGCGGGTAGCGTCCGGTGCGCACACCTTCCCACCAGGTGGATTTACTTACGGGGATGATTGCCGGTATCGGCGGTACGGCGTTGGGGTTGCCGATTATTTTAGACAGGCGTAGAAAGCCGGTTTCTGGAAGTTGATTCATCTGGGATGCTCCATATAGGGCCATTGCAGGCCAAAGGTGCATCCTCGTTTAATCGATAATTGGAAAGGCCGAACTCGGTTTTGGAACACCGAATTCGGTTTTGGCAGATTATTTCATGCGAGATTCAATCGCATCAGGAATTTTTTCCAATACTTTGCGAATGGTGTCATCAGTAACAACCGCGCCAACCGCATCCGTCATCTTGGCTATTTGTACTGCTGCTCCGCGCTCTTGATGATTAATTTTAGCGTGCCCGCACAGTGCCGCAATGATAGCCAACAAGGTGTTGCGCTCGGTTGTTGTCATCTGCCTTTCAACCATTGCCCGCAATGATTTACACTCCCCAAAAAGAGCATCGCGCTCTGTTCTGATTTCCCTTGCCAAAATTTCTACCTTTTCTATTCTTGCAGCTTTTGCATCGCGGTCAGCTTGTAAAGCGAGGAACGTATCGGCATTTATTGCCGCGTGGGTAGTCCGCTCCACTTCATCGAAAAGAAACTTTGGTTTTTGGTCAGGGTAGTGCTTCGCCATCCATGCCTTTAGATCGGCATGCCGGATGGTCAGCCTCTCTTTTGCAACGTGGTCGCCGGCGCTTACGGTACGCCCATCGCGCCCATGCGGTAGATCTTCATTCAGGATAGCGTCATATATTTTTTCGGCATTAGCGCGAAGACAAGGCCACTGAGGAAAAACACCAATGCCGGGAAAAAGTGCAGTACCTGTTGATCCTAAAATAAGTCCTTCATGCTGAATTAAATTGCACCAGCGTAAGGCAGCTTCTATTGGCTTGTAATAAGACTTTTCCAGCGCACTGCAACTTTTCTTGTTGTATCCGTCATCCATACATACTCCCTACAGTGTTTTTCTCAAATAGAACTTACGCCAGCCAAGTAACCATGACGCGGCTGGCCCTTTGCTGATGCCGGATCATTTGGATTATGCCGGACATTACAGTACATTACAGCATATCTGCACTAGATCACCCAAGGGATTGAAGGCACATGGCCGGAACCAAGGTAACAACACTGACAACACGCATCAATCTGGCCATCATATATGGGCAGGCTGAATGAAATTCGTTCGCAATGCAGGCGCAGACCGCACAATTGACCTTCTCCGCCCTTGGCTAAAATCACATCACGAAATGGATATGGCGACTTCTTCGCTGTCCCTGTTTGCTTATGCGGAACTGCATAACGAACTGACCAGCTTATCCAAAGCGCGGATCATCCTGCCGCAAGCTGATAATGACTTGCTGTTACTGGGTACAGAGAATGACCGTGCTGCCCGTAACCGTCTGCAGTCGCGCTGGTTAGCAAAGCAACTGGCCGAATGGATTCATGGCAAAGTCGAGCTACGCACTGGAACCGGCACTGTTCCACAAGGTGCCGTTGTGTTGCGTGATGCCAATGCTCAACCCAAACAAGCCGTCTTGGGTTCGTTTGCTTTCAGCACCGACGGGCTGGGAATTTCACCCAGCAACCCACTCAATCTGATTCAAGCCTCTGAAACTGCCGACGAATGTGCGCAACTCAGCCAATGGTTCGATACCCAATGGAGCGCGTTGAAAAATCAGCCTGAAATAAAGGCAGCATTACTGGAATCGCTCAAATCCCTTTCTGACCACCGAGACCCATACAGCATCTACGTGATGATGCTGCACCACATGTTCAGCGGCAGTGGTGAGGAGATGGATGAAGAGCGCATCATCAAATCCGCCACAGGTATTCGCGATTCACTCGTGTGGAAGAAGCTGTATAAATTCCAGCGTGATGGTGTGGTGGGTGCAATCGACAAGCTCAACCGCTTTGGTGGTTGCATCATTGCTGACAGCGTAGGCTTGGGTAAAACATTCGAGGCGTTGGCAATTATCAAATATCACGAGTTGCGCAATGACCGCGTGCTGGTGCTTTGCCCTAAACGGCTGCGCGACAACTGGACGCTCTACAAGACCAACGACAGGCGCAACAGCCTTGCCGCAGACCGGCTAAATTATGATGTACTGAACCATACTGACTTGTCCCGTGACGGGGGGCATTCCGGCGACATTGATCTTTCTCATGTGAATTGGGGCAACTACGACTTGGTGGTGATTGATGAGTCGCACAACTTTCGCAACAAAGCCACCCACAAGGACAAAGAGTCTCGTTACGACAGGCTAATGCGCCGCATCATCAAGGAAGGCGTGAAGACCCGTGTGCTTATGCTTTCTGCCACGCCGGTGAATAACCGCTTGGCCGACCTGCGCAACCAGATTGCGTTTATTACCGAGGGAGACGATACCGCGCTGCTAGATCACGGCATTGCCAGCATAAACAGCACCACGCGTTTGGCGCAGAAGCAGTTCAACCGTTGGCTGGATATGGATGAAGCCGAGAAGACCCCTTCCAAGCTAATAGAGATGCTGGGCTTCGACTATTTCACGCTGCTCGACCACCTGACCATCGCACGCTCAAGGCGACATATCGAACGCTATTACGGCATTGCCGAAACAGGGCGTTTCCCGGATCGTTTGCCACCCATCAACATCAAGGCAGATGTGGACAGGTTAGGAGAATTCCGCTCCATCCGCGACATCAATCTTGAAATACGTCGCCTCAACCTCGCCAGCTATGCGCCGCTGCGCTATGTGCTGCCGCACAAGCAGGCCGCTTACGATGCCAAATACAGCACGCAGATTCGCGGAGGCGAGAGTTTCTTTCGCCAGGTTGATCGTGAAGAAAGTTTGATACACCTGCTGCGCATCAATGTGCTCAAACGTATGGAAAGTGCTGTCTCATCTTTCCGGCTCACTATTCAGCGCCAACTCAAGGATGTGGAATCCACATTGGAACGCATTGAAGCTCATGCCGTAGATTTTGAGGAATTGGACATCACCGACGTGGACATTGAAGACCCGACCTTCGAGGCTTTGCTGGTGGGCAGAAAGGTTAAGGTGCTGCTCGGTGATGTTGACCTGATACGCTGGAAGCAAGAACTCATCGAAGACCGCAACCGTCTCGCTACCTTGCTGGCTGCCGCCATGCAGGTTGATCCTGATCGCGATGCCAAACTTTGTGCCTTGCGTGAAATGATTGCCAACAAATGCCGTAATCCGATCAACGACGGCAACCGCAAAATGATCGTATTCACCGCCTTTAGCGACACGGCGCAATACCTCTACGAGCAAATCTCAAGCTGGGCAAAGAGCGAACTCGGCATAGCAATTGCTTTGGTGACAGGCTCAGGGCGCAACCAGACCACCGTGCCCGGCTTGCGTAGGGACTTGGCTACCATCCTGACCGCCTTTTCGCCTCGTTCCAAAGAGCGACCAGAAGACTTGGCACATGAAGGCGACATTGAATTGCTCATTGCCACCGACTGCATATCCGAAGGCCAGAACCTGCAAGACTGCGACTGGCTCGTCAACTACGACATCCACTGGAATCCGGTGCGCATCATTCAACGCTTTGGTCGGATAGACCGCATTGGCTCGCCCAATCAGCGCATTCAATTGGTAAACTTCTGGCCGAACATGGAGCTGGATGAATACATCAATCTGGAACAGCGTGTCAGCGGGCGCATGGTGCTGCTGGACATATCCGCAACCGGTGAAGAAAATCTCATTGAGCAGCAATCCGGCAACCAGATGAATGATCTGGAATACCGCCGCAAGCAACTGCTCAAGCTGCAAGAGACCGTGATCGATATGGAAGACCTTTCCACCGGCGTTTCCATCACCGACCTCACGCTCACCGACTTCCGCATCGACTTAGCTCAGTATTTTAAAGCGCACCCCGGCAAGTTGGAATCCATGCCACTTGGCGCAAGCGCCGTGACCACCAGCGAAGATGCCGACATCCCGCCCGGCATAGTGTTCTGCCTGCGCGCCGAAGGTGCCGCTGCGGAAAAAACGGTAGATGCAAGCTACCCGCTTGCCCCGTATTACCTTGTGCATGTAGGCGAAGACGGCACCGTGCTATTGCCCTACACCCAAGCCAAACGCATTCTGGATCGCTTGAAGCGTATCAGCCTGGGGCGTGACCTGCCGGATGCCACCGCCTGCGCACGCTTCGATAAACAGACCACGCAGGGAGAGGACATGCGCCAAGCCCAGCAACTACTTGCTGCCGCCGTTTCCTCGGTCGTGGGCAAGAGTGAAGAACGTGCCGTCGCCAGCCTGTTTACACCCGGCGGAACCCATGCCATCAAAGGCGAGTTTGCAGGCAGTAATGATTTTGAAGTGGTGGCGTTTTTAGTCGTGCTGCCAAAGGGTGCCGCATGACCCATCAGGAAGTATTTGCCACACTCGAACTCCCCACCAGTGCCCTCGTCAACCAGCGCGTGCCGAAGAAGCTGCTGGTGGAAAACGGTGCACCTACCACTGGTGACAAGCGCATAATCAACGAAGGCATTGAAGAAATTCAATGGCTGGCAGCGTTAAAACCCAGCACCATCGGCGTACCGGAGTATCGGGATCAAGAGCGGGAGTATCTGGAAATCGCCGTAATGCACATCGCCTTGCGCCCCGATGCCAAAGCCTCGCGCATTGCTGAACTGGCGCACCGTGCCGTGCCTTATCCGCTGGTGTTGCTGCTAACGGCTAATCAACAATTGACACTTTCGCTGGCACATATACGCTGGGCGCAAAATGAAGCGGGTAAAATTGTGCTGGATGGCGAAACGGTGCAAGCCGCGCTGGACACACAAACAGCGGCACCGGAGATAAGCAGTGCTTTTCTGAATGCTTTATCCATCACGCGACAGCCACGGGTCAATTTGCGGGCGCTTTATCAGGGCTGGCTTAATACACTATCGGCATACCAAGCATCACACCTGACCGGCAGGTTTGGCCAAAGCGAAACGGATGAACAGGCAGCAGCGCGGCGCACCAGCCTCCATCTATGTAGGGACATTGAACTGCAAATAGCCACGTTAAGAACCGCAGCAACGAAGGAAAAACAGATTGCCCGTCAAGTGGCACTGAATATTGAAATCAAACAGCTTCAAGCCAAGCAACAGCAAGAATTAGAACTGCTTTGACACGACAAGGGAAACAAGATGCACAAAATCACCGCACAAGACACCGAAGCCCAATCTGCCGATATTGTGGCGGGTAACATTGAGCAACTCAAAGCACTGTTCCCGGGACTCATCACCGAGAGCAAGGATGGCGTGGCGGTCAATGTGGATGTGCTTAAAGCGCTAGTGGGCGACAAGACTGTCGCAGATACCGAAGAAAAATACGGACTGAATTGGCACGGCAAACACCGCGCACGGCAGATGGCGCTCACGCCTTCCAACGGCACACTGCGCCCCTGCCCGGAAGACAGCGTGGACTGGGATACCACGCAGAACCTGATGATTGAGGGTGATAACCTTGAAGTGTTGAAGCTGTTACAAAAGAGCTACGCGGACAAGGTCAAGCTCATCTACATTGACCCGCCTTACAACACCGGCAAGGACTTTGTGTACCCGGATAATTTTCAGGACAACATCAAGAATTATTTGGAACTGACGGGGCAGGTGGAAGGCGGCGCGAAGATCAGCAGCAACACCGAATCCAGCGGGCGGTTTCATACCGACTGGCTGAACATGATGTATCCGAGGTTGAAGTTGGCGCGGAACCTCATGTCTCCGCTGGGTGCGATCTTCATCTCGATCGACGACAACGAACTCGTAAACTTGAAGGCAATATGCGATGACATATTTGGCCTGGAGTGCTACGCGGGATGTGTTGCCCGGGTAACGGGAACGCCCACGGGTGGCGGATTTCGGGCGCTAGTGAATGAGACGGATAATATTCTGATTTATCTGAAACAACCTGACGTGGAGATAAGCGGAGTTGGCTTTACGGAAGACAATGCGGCTATCTATGACAAAGAGGACGCTAATGGTAAGTACCTTATTCGTTCATTGCGTCGTACTGGTGGAGAGGATCGCCGAGAGGATCGGCCTAGCATGTATTACGAAGTAAATGCACCTGACGGAGAAAAAATCTACCCAATAGCTCCTGCTGGGTATGAGAGTCGATGGATATGTGGAAAAAATCGGTACGACGAAATGATGGCGGAAGGACTCATCGAGTGGCGGCAG
>JBDNGQ010000153.1:0-1921 GCA_041689205.1 Pseudohongiellaceae bacterium
CGGCATCCGCTATATCGTCTGGCTGGATGGTCAAACTGAAACCAGCAATCGCGTCGGCTCAATTTCCTGCACCATCGGCCCTGGCGGCGGTGGCTGTTTTGGCTTCGGATCCTGGGAAGACGATTCCAATTTTGACGCCCGTGTCTGGGATGTGAATACCTTTGTAAACGTGGGTACCATCAACGCTGATGCCACCGGTCAGTCCTATCTGCCGGCGATTGTTATACCCATTCCGCTGATTGCCCGGGTGGAAGCCAATGCCTGCAGCAGTCTGGCCAACCAGCTCAAACAATTTGTTTACGGTAATTAAATGAAGGGGTGGCGTGCAATGTCCCTGAAAATATCCTTGGAAAGGTTCCTTAAAATGTCCCTGAAAGAGTCCCTGGAAGAGTCCTTGGAAGAGTCCCTGGAAATGGCTCTGAAAAAACCCGCTAAGAAGTCCCGCGCGCATTCGACGTTTAAGCAACAAGGCTCGTCATGGTTACTCGGCGGGCTGATCCTTGTGCTGCTGTCCTCCTGCTCGGTAAACCCGGCCACCGGTCAGGGCAATGTCGTGTTCATGTCCGAGAAACGCGAAGTGGAGCTGGGCAAAGAAGAGCACGATAAAGTTATGCAGGGCATGCGCGTCTATGACGATGAAAAGATCAACGCCTATGTAACATCGGTGGGCGAACGCGTTGTTGCGGTCAGCCATCGCCCCGATCTGGAATTCAAATTCACCGTAATCGACAGCCCGGAAATCAACGCGTTTGCGCTGCCCGGCGGCTATGTCTACATCAACCGCGGGCTGCTCACGTATCTGAATACGGAGGCGGAACTGGCGGCAGTGCTGGCGCACGAGATTGGCCATATCACCGCCCGTCATGCCATTCAGCAGCATGCCCGCACCTCATTGGCGGGCACACTGGCCAATGTCGGAGGGGTGGTAGCCGCAGTGGCAACCGGCAGCGGGTTTATTGGATCACAGATCGCCGAGGTGAGCTCTTTGTGGGCAGTGGCAGGCCTGAGCGGGTTTGGCCGTGAACATGAGCTGGAAGCTGACAGTCTGTCGGCGGATTATCTGTTCAAGGCAGGCTATGACCCGCGCGCGATGATCGATGCGCTTACGGTGCTCAAAAACCAGGAAGACTTCAACGTAAAGGTCGCCAACCAGCAGCCGAAGTACCATGGCCTGTTTTCAACCCACCCCAGGAATGACACCCGGTTGCAGCAGGCTGTCGCCGAGGCGGGCAAACTGACTGCGGATCAGATTCAAGACGTCGATCATGCGATCTACCGTCAGCAAATGGAAGGCCTGATCGTCGGCGAGCGCAGCGGTACCAGTCAGGACCGCAATCGTTATTATCAAAATCTGCTCGGTTACACCATGGTCTTCCCGGATGAATGGGTGATCACAGAAACCCCAACAACCGTCACCGCCAGCGCACCGGACAACAGTGCCTCTATCTATGTTGAAGTGCAAAGAATGCAGGAGGCCATTGAGCCGCGGCTGTTCATCAGACAGAACCTGGGCGTCACCGGTCTGGAGCGCTCGGAAGAATTGAATCAGTACCGCCTGCGCGGCTATACCGGCACGGTGAACACCAACAGCACCACCATCCCGGAGCGTCTTGCGGTGCTGTACATGGGACCGCGGGCATTCATTATTCGTGGCGATATCAATAGCGCCGAACAGTCGGCTCAGCTGGACCAGCTGCTGCTGGCCTCAATCCGCACATTCCGGGCTATCCAGAACAACGAGCGAATGAATAACGGCGAGATGAAAATCAAGTTTGTGCAGGTCACCGATAGCTTTACCTTCCCGGCGCTGGCCAGAATGAGTCCGATTGCGCAGTACCCCGAGGAGACCCTGCGTCTGCTTAACGGCTATTATCCCATCGGCAACCCTGAAGCAGGGGAATGGATAAAGATTGTTGAATAA